>CALRJJ020000705.1:0-3237 GCA_943367505.1 Flavobacterium psychrophilum
CATCTTTTCTAAAGCAGTGCACTTTCCAGTCTGGGGCCTTGGTTATCAGTTCGCAATTGAGCTTCTTGCACACCACTTTGGCACCGTCATGATAAAGAGAAACGACGCAGTCACCGAGGCTGTCAGAGTATTGTTCTAGTTGATAGACAATAGGGGGCTGGTTCTTGGATGCTCCGTCAGCGCCAGTGGCTAATAATGAGGCGAATACTACTAGCGGCACAGCCACCAATAATTTCAACTGAATAGTTAGGGCAAGTTTGAGTTTCTGGTCGCAAATGATCATTTACCTAGTGTAAGTGATCTCAGAGCCAGAATCACCTCATTATCAGTCCAGCTGCCCCACATGGTGGGGGTGCGGTCAGTCATTTTCATGTAGTCTTTGACCGCGTCAGAAAGCTGCCAATCTTCCATTCTCGTAGACAAGCTATTGCCGTCCATTTGCAAAGGGTTCTGCGGCCGTGTGATTGAGTGCTTAATCAAGGGAATGTGGCGGTCGTTGAGAAACTCTCTAATTTCGGCCAAATTGGATTGCTGTACGTCATGGGGCACGAGCTCACCGTTTCTGTAGGTCATGCCATAGCGCGGAACGGCGCCGCCCTGGTCTATTAGCAGGGGCTTTTGTGTTTTGCCAAAGAGTGCTACTTGATCTTTTCTCGTGCCACTGAAGCCCCACATGTCTTCTTCTATATATCCATTAGCACGAATTTTGCCCACTACTGAGACAACATGTTTATCGGTTACTCCACTGGTTTCTCCAATGGGTTGGATGTAGTAACGAACGCCGTTTTCAAGTTTGCCATGGGCCAATACGGGAGCATCGAAAAGTTTATGAGCAATTGGTCGGGGGAGGTTGTCGACCCCTAGTTTCAGCGCTCCTTTTGATTCGGCTGAAAGTACTAGCTCATGGGCGCCAGAACCAAGCATTTTAGTAATTTTTAGACTGGCAAGCTGGTCACTTTTGGCTACGCTCTCCATGATTGTGGGCAGATGGTCAATTACCTCACCAGCCTGACGACTGCGGCCGGCCAATACTTCGTTAATGCGGGGTAAAGCATCGGTCAAAGCCAAAGGCTTTTTGAATATATGCTGTAGGGCTTCATCGACCAAGGCCTTAGATGCCAAAGCCGCTTCTGGCGCGCCTTGTTTTATAGCCATAAGGCCTAATTCTGCGACTGCTTTTGCTTCAGTTATCTTGCTCATAAAGCTATGGCTTAATACGCGATGGGGGCCCTCATATTAGGCGTCCCCAGCAGGCGGAGCAATGGTAAAAGTACGCTATTAAATCGTGCCTTTCTCTCGGCTATTGACTGTGGCGCTGCGGAAAACCAAGGGCCTTGGCTTCTTCCATATCAGCTTCGGCCTTAGCCTTGTCGTTTAGCTTTAGGTAGCAAACGCTACGCAAAACCAGACTGCCAGCTTTCGCTTTGCCTTCGAGACCTTTCATGGCAAGGGATAAGTCTGCCACGGCCTCACTGTATTTAGCAGCGAAGAAATATGAACTGCCACGAACTTTGTAAGCATCTACTGCCGCATCTTCTGGAATTTGAGCAACCAGGGCGATAACATCGCTGGTGTCTTTAATGGCCGGTTCAAACTGCTTGATGGCAAAGTAGCAGCGTGCCCGCATCAATTTTTCTTGCCATTGCCGCTCTTTGTCTTTTTCTATCGATAGAGCCTTGGTTAGGTCGGCAATAGCCTCAGCCTTTTTTCCTAGCTGTTCTTCTGCGCCGCCACGGCTGCGATAAACGTCTGCTGAGTTTTCTCCAAGAGATATGGCTGTATTGAAATCGCTCAGTGCCGCTTCATAATTCTCGCCGATGCAATTAGCAGTGCCCCGTTGCATGTATGCTTTAGCCGATTTTGGTTGCATTGCAATTGCCTGGTCGTAGTCACTAATGGCGCCTTTCAAATCATACATTCGATACTTTACGTCGGCTCTGAGCAGAAAGAGTTGGGCTTCACCCTTAGTGGCAATCAGTGCATCGAGTTGACGCTTTACTGGTTCAAGTTCAGAAGTTTTGTCAGCTTCGATATCTTTTTTAAGCTGCTTTTCGATGGCGCTAATCTCAGCCTGTCTATCATCTACAGCTAGGGCAGGCAAACAACTATTGGTGGTGATATTGAGCAGAAGCAAACAGGCCAAAAATTTTAGTGGTGACAATGCTTGTTTTTAACCTCGAATAGATTTGGCACGGGCTTGATATTTTTGTGCCTCAGCCTGGCGGTTGCACTTGTTAAGGGCGTAGGCATAGCTGTCGAGTAGAGCTGCTAGAGAGGCATGCTGAGGACCGTTCAATGATTCTTGGATTTTCAATGCCCGGGCGTAGTATGGTAAAGACTCGCTGGCCCGGCCTTCTTTGACTAAGAGAGAGGCAAAGTTGGCAAGCAATTCAGGAGAATTTTTTTTGGCTCCTTTTTCTTGCGAATCGAGAATCTTGCGATAGAGCGCCTCGGCCTCGCTATTTTTATTCAGAAGGGTGCAAATCTGAGCTAGATTATCTAGCCTTTTCTGGGTCTCTTGCCTATCTGGGCCGAGAGTACTCAGCGATATTTCGTAGGCCCGCCTTAGTAGCGGTTCGGCTTGTGCTGTGCGCCCATCACTCATGTAAAGTTTGCCCAGATTTTCAAGCGAAGAGGCAAGAGCAGCATGCTCACTAGTCAAAGTGCGCTCTCTTAGGGTCAGAGCTGATTTAAACAAGCGTTCAGCTAGCTTGCTATTGTCTTTGACGGCGTTACCTACGGCGTCGAGCATAACGGCTGTCTCGACTGCTTGAGCTTTCATCTCGCTCAAGGTTTTCTCTTCTGCTTGCTTCACTGCAATTTCTGAATCTTCGAGCTTGCGATGATTATGATAGTAGAGACTCAATTTCTTAAAAGCTGCCGAAATTTCGACTAACTGCTTAGATTCGTAGTCACCATAGTCGGCAATTTTATTGATAAGTACTAAAGCTTTATCTCGCTTTCCCACGCTAAGGTAAAACTGAGCCAGCTTGCTTTGACCGGCAATAACATCTTTATCTGAAGTGCCCAGGGCCGCTTCTCTAACTTTTGCCGCTTTCTCAAAAAAAGGCTCGGCTTTGGCAGGTAAGCCCCGGCTGACATAGAGCACGCCCAAGTTGTTGAAGCTTTCGGCGATTCTAATATCATTAGCTGGCGCCAGCTTGACTTCTTCAAGGGCTTCTTTAAAATTGCGCTCGGCAGCTCCAAAATCAGAATTTATGAAGGCATTAGAGCCAG
>CALRJJ020000706.1:0-3227 GCA_943367505.1 Flavobacterium psychrophilum
GGCGGTTTGGATCTCGCCCAGGTTGAGAGTCGGCCCAGTGACTCTTCTTTTCGCCTGATGCGTAAAGGTGTGCGCTGGCGTCTTGATCATGAGCGGGGCGATTCACTTAATAATGGTGTTACTGCTGCTACTTTGACCGAAGGCTTTAACGGTGAAATACCGTGGGTGCAAGCTGGTGCTCGCAGTTCTGCTAAAGCCGAAGATTTGCAAATCGACTCGGCCAAATTGCTTAACTTAGAGACCACCTTGCCCGCTACTTTTGTTATGGAAGGCCTGCGCTTGGTCCAGACTGCCGCTAAAGTGCAGGTTGAAGAGAACGGCAGCAGTCGGAGTGTCGATCAAGTCGTTCTATTGGGAAGCTCTAATTTGCGCGGTACACCAGTTTGGCTGGTGCAATTTAATAGCCCTAACGGCTCTGATAGTTTCACTGTTGCCATCGAGCAAAATAACTATATGGTAGTTTCAGTGGCCTTTACCCTCGGCGATGGTGCCAAGAAGAAGGCCGTATCGCTGGAGTATAGTCAGTATCAGCCTTCTGCTGGCAGCCTTTATCCGCACCGCGTCATTCGCCGAGTTGACGATAAAGTTGAGTTGGTGCGAATTACTTCAGACTTAAGTGCTAACGCTAAGATCAAAGATAGCGAGTTTGATAGGCCTGGTGGCACTTTTCACTTGAGTCGCACAATCACTGTACCCTTCGATTACGGTCAGCGTGAAATTTTGGTGAAGGGTCGCCTCAACAATGGTGAGGAACTAGACTTCCTTTTTGATACTGGTGCCAGCGATACTATCATCGACCGTCGCGTCGCCGCTGAAAATTATTTACTCAAAGAAGGCCTTGCTGGAATGCAAGCTCTGTCTGGTTCTGTTATGACCAATACCAGTACGATTGGCCGACTGGAATTGGGTAACCTGATTGTCAATGATATCGAGGCGCGCATTCTTGATTTGTCTTCGCAGTCGCGGCACTTGGGTCGTCGCCTGGGCGGAATTATCGGTACCAATGTCATTTCTAAGTTTGTTGTTGGTGTCGACTATGGCAAAACCAGCATTTCGTTTCATGACGCTGATAGCTTTTCGCCTACGAGTGATTGTGCTGCTGTGACCTTCTCGCGCCGCAGTGCCCCAGTGGTGAAAGTAAAGCTGAATGGCCGTGAAGATGTGATGATGCTGGTCGACACTGGGGCTGCATTTAACAACCTTCCTGCTGCTGTGGCCGCTCGATATAGCAGCGGTGACAATAAGCATGTTACCGAAGGCACCGGCCTTGATGGACGACCAGTAAAGCTGGGTCGTGTCATGGTTGATAATGTCGTACTGGCTGGTAAAACGGTCAAGCGTGTTGACTTTACTTATACTTTGTCACTGCCAGCTAGCTCTGGTAAAAGTGAATCTAAGAGCGATTCCGGCTTCTTCCAGACTTCAAACTTAGGAATTCTTGGTAATCCATTTTTGGAGAATTTCTTCGTCTACTTTGACTATAAATTCCAACGAATGCTGATTCGGCCATCGGCAGTGGTAAAAACCCGTTCTCTTATCGACCAGGCCATTGCGGCAGGTGACGATCAACTGGTGCAAAAACGCGATTTTAGATTGGCTGAGTTGAACTACAATAAGGCCTTGCTCTCTGCCACCTCCAGTGGTGACAAAAAGAATGAAGCGCGATTGCTTGGTCGCTTTGGCAATTTGCGCCGCATGATGGCGAAAGACTTGGGTCGCCCGGAGCACTCCAAGGCCAGTTACGACTATTTTGTTAGGGCTCAGGACCTGGCTAAGAAAGTTGGCTCAACTGAAATTGAAGGGCGCATATTGGCCGATTGGAGCTTGCTTTATCTTGATGGCAATCAGGCGGTATCGGCGAAGCAGACTATTGATCGGGCCTTGCAGCTAACTCCCCAAGACGCCAACGTCAATATCGATTATGCCGTTCATTTATTCCGCGGCCGGCGCTTCCCTGAAATGCAGCGCTATGTTGAAAAAGCTCTGTTCCTTGACCCTTCCAATTGGCAGGCACTCTGGTATCAAGTGAAGTTGTCTGAATTGTTCGGTGATAGCAATAAGGTAATTTCTACTCTCAAAGAAATTTTGCGTTACTACCCCTGGTCTAAAACAGCTCAGGATAAATTGAAGCAATTCTTGCCACCACCAGTAGCGCCAGGCACGCCAGCACCCGGTGCTGCCGGGCTGCCGGTAAATCCTGGCCCAAGCGCTATGCCTTCTCGCTAGGGCTTGATTTGCTGCTGGCTTATTTCGAAGCTGAGAGTTTGTTGGCCCGTTTTTGCACTGCCCCTGAGAGCTCTTTGAACTGAGGGCCAAACCAATATTTGCGCATTTCGGCGTAAGCTTGCGGATAATTGTAGCCATCCTCTGTCACTCGCCAAATGCCCACCAAGCAGCCGGTGCGGTCCGAGCCATGAGCACAGTGAAGAAAAACAGGCTCGTTCTTGTCTCGCCCTTGCCTCACTGCCTCAAAGTAAGTTGCCAGTTGAGCTTCGGTAGGTGCCTTGGAGCTCATTGGCAAGTTAATGTATTTCATGCCGAGCTCGTGGGCAGTAGCTTCTTCACTTCTCGTTATGGCACTGCTGGCGCGCAGGTCTATCAGCGTTTTTACGCCCTTTTCTTTTAGCTGTTGTAGGCCTTTTTTGCTGGGCTCGCCACCTCTATATAAGAAGGGATGAACCGTGTGGAAGTTTGGCAAGTCTTCGATTTTTTTATGGGGAGTTTTGTAATCTACTGAGTTGCTGCTAGTTTGAGCATAAGCTGCTGGCAGGAAGCTCAGCAGTGACAGCGCTGCGAGCGGCAGTATTTGGAACTTCACGACGTTCTCCGAATGCAAGTTGATAGAGTGTGTAATAGCACAGTCTCTTTTAGTTTCGCTCCTGCTATCGTCTAAGGCAAGCGGGAAACCAGGGTCTTTGTTAACTAACGTTAATCTTTGAGAAAATGTGCCAGATGTTTGAACTTTTTGACTACTTTGAGCGTATTCCCTTATGAGCCACCCGAATCGGTTGGAGTATATGGACCTTACAGACGAGGCCCTAATCGATAAATTCAGAGAGGATGGAGACATGACACTCTTCAAAACTCTCGTTAAACGGTATCAAAGCCGGGTGTACTCTACTGCCTTCCGTGTGGTGGGTAGCAGCGAAGAAGCTGAGGAGGTGGTGCAAGACACTTTTGTTAAAGTTCATCAAAATCTAGATAAGTATCGCTCTAACTCATCATTT
>CALRJJ020000707.1:0-3225 GCA_943367505.1 Flavobacterium psychrophilum
AGGCCATGTCTGAAAGTAAATCGGCACCAAGAGTAAAGGGGCTCAAGCAGCTCTTTGGTCATAATGTGGTGGTTTTCTCCCTCGATCGCGAATCTTCGCGTGCTCGCGGAATTCCTGATGCGCGGGAGCTTTATATCGGCTACAACCAAATCGAAATTGAAGACCTTGACCTGCTCAAGAACGAACTAAATTTGACCGAGGCCTCGCTTGAGAATGCCTATATCTTCAAAGAGAAAATTGGCGCTGATTGGATTGCTACTTTGCTCGACATGTCGGGCGATGAAATAGAAGAATTTTGCCAGAATTTCAAAGGCCACCCCACCTCGCTTAAGACCCTTCAGCGCAGGCTCAATACCGTGGTGCAAAAGACACCATATTTAAAACCACGGGTTGGTCATAACTATATAGAAGAGATCTTGACCCAAATTCAGGCGGGCAAGCATGTGGTACTAGAATTTGGTCGGCAGAATAATTTGCTCTCGTACATGCTTGCCACCAATATCATCACCAGACGTATACACGCTGAATATGTGCGCCAGTCAGAGCTCTACATTTGCGATCCTGAGCGCGTTCCTGCCCCGCGCAAGTTGATGATTGTGATTGAGGAAGCGCACAAGTTTCTTTCTCCAGCTGTAGCCAAGCAAACCATATTCGGTATTATCGCCCGCGAGATGCGCAAGTATTTTGTCACCCTCCTCATTGTTGACCAGAGACCTTCTGGTATCGATCCAGAAGTGCTCAGTCAAATTGGCACAAGGGTGACGGCCTTGCTCAACGACGATAAAGATATTGATGCCGTCTTTACTGGCGTTTCGGGATCACAAACTCTGCGTACTGTCTTGGCCCAAATGGATCCCAAGCAACAGGCTCTGGTTTTGGGCTATGCCGTGCCCATGCCTGTGGTGGTGCGCACCCGTCCCTTTGATCAAGATTTCTACAAAGCTGTGGCCGATCTCGACTGGGTGGGCGACTTGCATAGCGCTTCCCCTGAGATTAAGGCTGAAGTGAGCCAGCGCGCCGAGATTGCCAACAAAGAATTATTTGGCTAATTTTTTGTCAGCGGCGGCGTCTTTTTCCTGACTTTTACCGGGTTTTACCACTTGCCACTGGCTCTAAATTTAAGCTACTCTAGCCTGCATGGCACAGCCCCCTGACGAATACGATCCTTATGCTGATATTGGCTCTTCTGACACTGAAGGAGAGGCTCAGGATAACTTCGTAGAGCAAAAAGAGCCGAGCGAAATGCTCATGTGCTTGATTCTTGCTTCGGCTTATCTTGGTTTGGCCAAATATTGCTGGACGCCGCTCCTTTTGGCGAAAGACTGGAAGCTGCTCTTTAACATCGAAGGTTTTTTTCTCGGCATAGCCGCTCTTTCGGTCATGGTTGGTTTGCGGCCCTACCTCACCCCGTCGAGTCTACAGCTCAGTCGTCATGGCATTAAGTACCGTGGACCTTACTGGCCCCAGCGTAAAACTGTTAACTGGCAGCAGGTAGAGAAGGTTTACCTCAGCCCTGAGCTGATTCTTGTGCTTTACCATCCGACCATTGGCAAAAAGCAGCTCTGGCCGCTAGTGATAACGTCTATCTATCTAAGCGATAGAGATCGCATAGCTAAAGTGTTCATCAAGTATTTGCCAATCCCGCCAATTATTCTCTCAAGCCCGGCGCTACTCTCGCGCGTGATCATGCTACTTCTGTTCTTGGCCGTGGTGATTTGGCTTTTAGAGATGCTGATTATTCAGTAAGTTTTTCTGTTTTATTTGTCGAAGGTTAGATGGCGCAAATAATCGATGAGATTATCCATCTCCTGGTCGTTGATAATCTCTACGGGTTGGGCTGGCATCATGCCTTTGCCTTTGCGTAAATAAGCTTTGAGCGAGGCATCATCAGGAAAGTCTTTGCTGAGGTTCTCCAGGCTAGGCCCCATGTTAGCTCGGCCGCTGGGATGGCAGGTATTGCAGCTGCGAAAGAAGAGCTGCTCGCCGTTGAGGTTTGTTGAGCCAGCTTCGGCTCTTTGTTTTTGAGCTCGTTTGACTATTTCAATGCGTTTCATCTCTTCTGACATAACGCAGCCATCGAGCAAGATAGCCGTGCTGAAAATTGAGAGCACCACTGCAAAAACGCGACGAAAAGACATGAAAATTCCCCTTGGCAGCCAGAGTTTACCGCACTTTAACATCCTACTTTATAACTGTTTTCAATACGTTTAAGTAAGACCAGCTCAGGATGCGGCTAAAACGTAACAGAACAAAAAGTGCTTTCCGAAATTTGCTTAACATTGTGTTTACCTGGCCGTTGTAGAGTTACTACAGAGGCGGAAAGTAACCAATCTTTTAATCAAGCTTCCCGGAATCAAACATTGTTCGAACCAGTCACCTCGCTAAACGGAGCCATGCGTAAGTGACTGTCTGCCCTATCTGGGCTGGAAATCAAGCTCCCGAGATGAGCGGCAGGTAACATGACACCACCACAAGCAACCAGATTAGATCCTCCAGCCAAACAAGGGCCTCAGGAAGCCGAAGAACGCATCATCATCCGTGGCGGCAAGCCTCTTCGTGGTGAGACGAGAATTTTCGGCGCTAAGAATGCCGTTCTCAAAATGATGGCAGCTGCACTTCTCGCCAAAGACGTTACCGTTTTAAGAAACGTCCCTAACTTGACCGATGTTCACATGATGGCTGAAGTGCTTCGTCACCTCGGCGCCAAAGTCGAAGTGAAAGATTCTGAAGTTAGCATCGACGCTACTAACCTTACTGAGATCGAAGCTCCTTATGAGTTGGTCAGTCAGCTGAGAGCATCGTTCGTTGTGCTCGGCCCCTTGCTAGCTCGCTGCAAAGAAGCCAAAGTCTCCCTTCCTGGCGGTTGCGCCATTGGCGAACGCCGTATTGATTTGCACGAAAAAGGCTTGAAGCTTCTTGGTGCTGAAGTGGGCATTGACCACGGTTATGTCTATGCCTCAACCCAAAAGTTGACTGGTGCTCGCATCTATCTTGACCGTCCAAGCAACGGCGCCACTGAAAATATCATGATGGCTGCTGTTTTGGCTGAAGGACAGACCATCATTGAGAATGCTGCTCAAGATCCTGAAATCGTTAACTTGGCTGACTGTATCAATGCCATGGGCGGCAAGATCACTGGCGCTGGTACCTACCAGATCGTCATTGATGGCGTGCCCCAAGAAGAAATGCATGGTGCAGTAGTTGATACTATTCCAGACAGACTTG
>CALRJJ020000708.1:0-3223 GCA_943367505.1 Flavobacterium psychrophilum
CTTGTATTCTTATTGGGTTATGAAGATGAAGTTGTTTGATATTGTGAAATCGCAGCGCGATACGTTTGACCCTGATGAGCGCTTAGAGCTAGACCCTGAGCATATTCACAGTAAGGTCAAGAAAGATGTCTGGGACAAGCTGGGAGCAGTGGCTCCCATCATCTCAGGGGCACTCATATTTGTAATGGGCGGCTGGTTTACCTATACCTACAACCAACAACAGCTGCGCCTGCAAGAAATTCAAACCATTGAGAAATTTATCCCCCACCTGATGGGCAACGACCAAAGCAAACGGGCTGCTATTCTTGCCATTTCATCGCTAACCAATGCCGAGTTAGCTACCAAGTTTGCCCAGATTTTCTCAAGCCCTGGAACAGTTTCGGCCCTGCAGTCACTGGCCGAGAACGGCAACGAAAAAGACAAAAATATCGCTACAGACGCGCTGGCTAGGGCTCTAGAGAACCTTGCTGCTCGCGAAAGTCGCTTGAATGAGATAGAGACAGCATTTCACAAAGCTGCTACCGATAGCACGGCACATCCAGCCAAAAGTGATAATCCTCTGGACCAAATCGAAGAAGCCCAGAAGCTTGAGCGCCTGGCCATTACTCTGCGTGAGCGCGGTCACCTGGGAGCCTCCGAGTCGCTCTTGAAGCAAGCTGTAAATGTTCGACTGCGCGCCACTGGCGACAGCAGGGACGTTGTCAATACACTCAAGAAGCTATCTGAAGTGCAATTAGCTCAAGGTAACAGCGTCGAAGCAGAAGAGACAAATAAGAAAGCAACAACGCTGGAAAGCAAGTTAAACCCTCAGCCGGTTGCTCCTCCGCCAGCGGCAAAGCCAGTGGAAGAAGCGGTCAAAGTTGAGAAGGCTCCAGTTAGCGAGACTACTGAAAAACCAGCTGTGCCAGCCAGCGAAGTAAAGACCGAAGTGGAAACCAACTAAATTTAGCCGGTAATATATTCGCCCCAGTACTCTGTGCGCTCTTTCCAGTCACAGCCAGCATTGCCACATATAAGAGTTACTTTTGAGCCCTTAGTTTCAAGATTCGAATCACCAGCGCCGTCCCAAACAGACTCAGTCATTTCTACAAATTTCTCGAATGACTTAACTGGCTTTTTGCAAGTGGGGCAGGTCATTTTGCCACTGGCAATGGCTTCTTTAATAGTTGAAAGTGACACGGCTATCCTCAAAATAAATGGTGTTTAGATTTTAGCTTAAGGCTGAACAAACTTCAGCTCTGGTAAGTGCGAACGCAAAATTCTATGAAACTCTTCTGTATCGAGTTTTTCAGGCAGGGTCAAGTAACGTAGGCTCTTAATCTTCTCGATAGTTGGTAGGCAATTTGAAGTCAAGTTATCGCATCCCTCAAGGTCAAGAGACATAAGCTCTTTCAGGCCTTCCAAACTGTGTAAATCAGCATCGGAAATGAGGCATCCGTTCAAAAACAAAACATTGAGATGATGCAGTCTAGCTAACTGTTCTAAGTTCTGGCGTGTAAGAACGCAGCGATTTAAAATCAGTCCATAAAAATTCGGATTCAGTACGGCAAGAATTGGACCAACATTGGTCACCTTTTCAAGGTTGAGCACGCTTAGACGTTTAATCAGGGCACTCTTGGCCAGAACTTCGCCGCTGAGATTAGAACGGCTGATGACGAGGGTTCGCAGATTCGTTAAAGGCTCGAGCGCCTTTAGGTCGGCAGCTTCTAATTTAGAATCAGGGAGCTCCAGACAATCTAAACCCTTTAATCGAGCTATGTTTGAAATTAGCTCGTTACTTCGGCTAGCTGTTGCTGGGATGCGCAAAGTCTGCAAATCGTTTGGCTGAAAATAAGCCAACAGTTGTGGATATTCGCCAATTAAATCATTGGCCTCAAATCGCACTGCCGCGCCAGCTGGAACCGGCACAGGCCCCTGAGCCGAGGGCTGCAAATTGACTCCTTTTGCAGCAACACTACTGCTTATAAATTTCACCTGGCCAATGGAGAACTTCTTAGGAAATTCAAACTTAGTCTGACTAGAGCCATCTTTCAATACTAGTTTTTGCGAAAAAGGCTTGAATTCTTGCCGTAGAAAATCTTGGATGGTTGATTTTTCAATCGCTTCAGCACCTTCGAGTTCGTCAATTTTGTCTATACCTTTAGCGACTTTTTTTCCAACGGCTCCTTCCATTTCTTCGCCGTAGTAGCCCATTTTTGCTGCATCTTTCAGAGGACTATCGAAATCAACCTTTGGTCCAATCGACTGAATTTTTTTTACAGAAAGCGGTCCGGTCAATGCGAAGAAAATCGCACTTGCCAAAACAACGGTACTAGAGCTAACCAGTAGAATCAGAGACCACTTCAAATTGCGGCTTCTCTGCTCGATTGTTCCTTCACCAGTGGCGCTTATAGTATCAATCTGCTCCGTCAGCTCATCCCAACCATGCTCTTCCTGATTGGTATGAGCTTGATCAATTGAAGATACCACCGGCGATGCCTTGCCGATTTTGATCTGTATTTTTTGCAATTCATTCTCAACTTCAGCAAGTGACTGATAGCGCTCCTCTGGCGACTTTGACAGCATCTTATCGATAATGCGTTCTAGCTTTGCCGGATACTGCAAATCAGGTGAAACCGAGTTCAACAACGGTGGCGCATCTGATTGATGCATCATGGTTGTTTCGATGGCTGTACGGCCGCGAAAAGGAGTAACACCTGTGAGGGCCTTGAACATAGTGACAGCAAGAGAATACATATCGGAACGACCATCAAGTTTGCTGCCGGTACATTGCTCAGGACTCATATATAAAGGGCTGCCGAAGACCTCTCCTGGCTTGGTTAAGCCTTGAATTGTATGACCATCATCGTCTACCAATTTAGCAATGCCAAAGTCGACGATCTTGACCTGAAGCTGCTCAGCTACACTATTTCCCAAGAGCATGATATTGGCCGGTTTGATATCGCGATGAATGATACCGCGTGAATGAGCATAGGCAAGACCAGAGCAAACCTGACGGAAGATGTGGAGAGCTTGGCTTAGCGATAATGTCTTATTGCCCTTGAGATGGTCGGCCAGAGACTCACCGATAAGAAAATCCATTGTGTAGTAGGGCCTACCGCTGTCGGTTTGATTCATGTCGTAGATTTTTACGATGTTTCGGTGCTCCAGCCTAGCGATGGCCTGTGCTTCATTGCGAAAGCGCTGCCAAACAGCTTCTGAGAGCTGACTGGTTTTTAAAATC
>CALRJJ020000709.1:0-3214 GCA_943367505.1 Flavobacterium psychrophilum
ACACCTGAACGGCTGACCAGATAACAATACTAGCATGGCCCAACATCTTCAACCCCGAGCAGCCCGGAGAGCGGGAAGTTGCCATTAACCGCATTTAATAATGCCGAAGAAAGGCTCTGTTTTGTATACTGAGTGACTGAATAGTAAAAAAAACTCGCAACAAACTGCAACTTGCAACAGTAAGGTCATGGAGAAGAACTGATGGGAATATTTGGTGCACAAAAAGTCAGCCATGGACTTTCACTAGAAGCGAAAGCAATGGTCGAGGCCTATTTTCAAAGACGTGGCCTAAATCCTGCCGACCACATGCTCAGTGATGCCAGCGGTCTGGGCTGGTGGCTCATGGAAGGCAGTGCCAAGATCTTCATTTTTGTCCAAGACGGCCCCCAAGGGGCTATTTTGCGTCTGACATCACCACTGGTTCATTTGCCCAAGCAAAATCTAGAGCAGTTCTATCGTCGGCTCCTTGATCTCAACGGCACTCTTTCTAGTTGTGCCATTTCTACCCACGAAGATCTCGCCCTTGTAGTGGCACAAAGACCAACCTTTGGTTTGGTTCAAGAAGAATTAGACGATCTTGTTTGGCATGTCGCCTATGTGGCTGACTTGCTAGACAACAAATTGGCTGAGGAGTTTGGGTGCCAAATGTACTCCGGCTAGACTTTTGACCTTTGCTCATCTCTCCAACGAGGATATCGAAATCATTGGTCGCTTAGCCCAACAGGCCGGCGAGCTGGCGATGGCCATGCGCGAAGGCGTCGATATTTCGCACAAAACAAGCTTGGATGACAAGGTCACTGGTGCCGATCGGGCACTGTCTAAGCTGATCACCACCACTCTAAAAGAGCGCTTCCCTGCTGACTGCGTCATTTCAGAAGAAGACGATGAGCATATACTGTCGCTTAAAAATTCGTCGGCCCAGACCCGAGTGTGGATGATTGATCCAATTGATGGCACGCAAAACTACATTATGGGAGACGGCCAATACTGTGTAATGATCGGCTTAATAGTTGACATGCATGCGGTCTTTGGCTGGGTCTATGAGCCACATTCAAACATTCTCTATTACGGTGGACCAGGCTTTGGCGCTTTCAAACGCTGCGGCAAGCAAGTCGAACGCATCGAGAATTTGGCAGCTATTGATCCTACAGCTAGAGCACGTCTAGCCATGGGTTCACGCGACCGAAAAAAACACTACTGGATCGACAAGTTGGCAGTGGTCGACCTGGTAAAGGTCGGCAGCATCGGTCTCAAAGTGGCGCGCATACTTGAAAAAGAAGCTGATGTCTTTGCCCATCTCTCCTGTAAGCTAAAGACTTGGGATACGGCGGGACCCGCTGCAATTGCACTGGGGGCTGGGCTTGAAGTGGGTGGTATGGAATTTGACCAACTGCTCTTTCCGCTGCCCGATTTGCTGCACAACACCAGCATAATTATGGGGCGACCGGGTTCACTGGCTTGGTGCCGCAATCATTTAAGAAGGAAAACGTAAGGAATGGAAAGCCCTAGAACCAATAGTTCATTAATTACCGACCCAAAAGAGCTAGCAGAAGTTGTCGCCTTGATTGAAGAAGCTGGTGTGTTCGGTCTAGATCTCGAGTTCATCCCAGAGCGCACTTACTTTCCCATTATTTGTCTCGTGCAAATAGCTGTTCAGGACAAAGTCTTTCTCGTTGATCCAATTGAGCTAAAAGACCTCCAGATACTCTGGAAGACCGTTGCAGACGGCCGAATAGTCAAAGTCTTGCATGCCGCCTCGCAAGATTTGATGATCATTTTTCAGCGTTCTGGTTTGATACCAAAGAATATTTTCGACACCCAGATAGCAGCTGGTTTTCTTGGTCTCGGCTACCCAGCTGGCTATGGCAAGCTTTTGGCAGCTCTGTTTGATCTCAATCTCTCGAAAACCGAATCGTTTACAGACTGGCAAGCCAGGCCGCTAAGCCGCTCACAAATTGAATACGCTATCGATGACGCTTTGCACCTGATCCCGCTCTACCAAAGACTGCAAAGCGAACTGACAAACCGCAAGCGCCTTGAATGGGTAATTGAAGAATGTAAGCACTACGAGCAAGACAGCTACTACATCAAAGAAAGCGGTCGCGAATTTTTAAGAGTAAAAGGGGCCCAGGGTCTCAATCGTCGCAAGCTTGCCGTCTTGCAAGCAGTTTGTTTGTGGCGCGAAGCAGAAGCTAAACGCACTGATAGACCGGCTCGCTCAGTTATTAATGACAATATTATGCTCGAACTAGCCAAGAAGCCGCCTTCGTCTATTGAAGACATTCAACGCATTCGCGGTATTCGCTCGGATCAACTCTCCCACTGGGGCAGAAAAGTTGTAAAAGTAATTGAAGATGCCAATCAAATAGCCGACAAAGATTGTCCGCAATGGCCATCCGGCAGGGCTCCATCAAAAGCAGATGTACTCATTGCTGATGTGCTTTATACCGTTCTCAAAATCAGGGCACTTGATCTAGAAATAGCGCCAGAGCTAATTGCCACGCGGGACGAACTGCAAGGGCTAGTTAAAATCGGTCGTGACATCCCTGAAGCTAACCATCAGGAAAACGACAACATGACGGGGGATGAAGGACAAAACGCCCTGACCTTCGGCTGGAGGCGGCGCTTAGCCGGAAATGAGTTAATTAGTGTGCTGCGCGGCACCCCAATTAAGGTGACCGTATCTGATAGCAGCACTAATCCGATTGCGATTAATCTTTGCGATGGCACCTGAGGCCCTTAGATGGGCTAAGATCTGAGTGATTTATAATATTGCTTTACTACTGGAATTGAACCATGACATCAGTTAAAGACGACTCAAAAGACGCTAGTTTTGCCGAAACAGCCATGCAATTGGCAGGGAAAACAGAAGAAGAAGCTAAACGCACCGGGGCTGTCGATCGCACCGACGACGAAGTCGATTCATTCTTTGCCGAGCAATACAAAACGTCGAATAGTCCTGTTCACCGGGCTATCTGGGAAGCAAAAGTACCAGTCGAATTATTCTCGACTCCCAAACTTAATGCCGAATCAATGAATCTGCCAGCCATGAAAAAATCGCTGGAACTGCTAGCACGTCACAAGAAGAATGGCACCATGCTTGACGAGCAAGGAAAGATTGCCAAAGTAGTATTAGACGAGCTAGCGGCGGCTGGTTACTGGGGCATGTTGATTGAGCAGAAGTATGGCGGGCAGGGCGGTACAGCTCGCCAGT
>CALRJJ020000710.1:0-3213 GCA_943367505.1 Flavobacterium psychrophilum
GGGACCACTGCAATCACTTTCAGGGGGTGCCTAAATCTGCTTCTTGCTCGTGGGCCTCAAGAACTGTTGCCCCACCCTAAACCTGCCCAGCTGGCTAGACAATCTAACAGAAAGGCTAATTGCCCCTAAATTTCAATGCTATCCTTAAGCCTCAATAGCAACGGTCTAATACCCATGTCAAACCTCTGGATAGAATTTGCTCTTTGCGCCGCGGTCATTATGTTTGCCGGCACAAAGCTGACTTGCCACGGCGATGTCATTGCCGAAAAAACAGGCCTCGGTCGCAATTGGGTCGGCCTGATATTGCTTGCCACCATTACCTCTCTGCCCGAATTAATTACAGGCATTTCGGCCGTTACCCTTAACGACCTACCTGACATGGCCGTGAGCGGCACGCTTGGCAGCTGCATGTTCAACATGCTCATTATCGCGGCCTTAGATCTGGTTTCAAGAAAAAGACCTGTATCGCTAATGGTGCACCAAGGTCACATGCTCTCAGCCGGTTTCGGCATAGTACTGGTTAGCTTTGCCGCTATCGACATTCTCTTTGGCAAACACTTACCAATATTGACCAATCTCAACTCAATAGATCCCTTAAGCATTGCCTTCGTTATCGTCTACCTCATTGCCATGAAACTAATTTATGCCTACGAGCAAACGAGGGTAAAAGAATTTGCTGGCGAGCTAGCCGAAGCCACCGAACCAGGCGCCACCTTGCCTAAATCAATTATGTTTTTCACTTTCTATTCATTGCTAATTGTGGTTGCAGCCTGCTTCTTACCTGAGCTTGGTGAACGCATAGCCAAATCTACAGGTTGGGGCGAAAGCTTCATTGGCTCTAGTTTCATCGCCATCACAACCTCTTTGCCCGAAGTCACTGTTTCTCTTGCAGCAGCAAGGCTAGGAGCATTCGATATGGCGGTAGCCAATGTTCTTGGGAGCAATCTTTTTAATGTGGTAATACTAGCAGTAATCGACGTCTTCTATCTCAAAGCTCCACTCTTGCGTTCAGTCTCAGAACTGAACGTCTTGACGGCGCTAACAGCTGTAATATCAATGGCCATTGTCGTTATTTCATTGACCTATCGCGCCGAAAAGAGACTGCTATTTCTTGCCGGAGACGCCATAGCAATTCTGTTTGTCTATTTCTTAGCAAACTGGCTGCTATTCACGGTGCACTAGCTAGCGACAGAACTATTAGAATCGCTATCAACTACACACAGTATCATCAACAATCTCACCATCGCGCATTCGAACAATGCGTCTGGCGTGATCAGCGGTATCTTGATCGTGGGTGACCACAATGACCGTGATACCGTGTGAAACTAATTCATTGAACAAATGCATCGTATCTTCAGCGGTATGACTATCAAGGGCGCCCGTGGGCTCATCCGCTAGCAATATGCTCGGCTTATTTGCCAGAGCACGAGCGATAGAAACACGCTGTTGTTGCCCACCAGACAATTGATTAGGACGATGACTGAGGCGACTGCCAAGACCAACTTGTTCAAGTACTTGCACAGCTCGGCCATAGCGCTCAACTTTCGGCACACCGGCATAAACCATAGGCAGCATAACGTTATCGATGGCAGTCATACTAGCTAGCAAATTGAATTGCTGGAAGACAAAACCAATTTTGGCATTGCGCACCTCGGCCAGTTGGTCATCGCTACAGCGCAAGATATCAACCCCATCAAGGGAGTAAGAACCAGAAGTGGGGCGGTCTAAGCAGCCAACTATATTCATCAAAGTCGACTTGCCCGAACCCGAAGTTCCCATGATGGCAACATAAGAGCCGCTATCAATAGACAAAGTAAGATTTTTTAGAGCATAGAGCGACTCACCACCCATTTCATAGACACGATTGATAGAACGCAAGTCTATTAAGCTAGCCATTTACTCTGACCTCAGTGCCACAATCGGGTCAAGCAAAGCCGCTTTACGGGCAGGATAAATACCGAAGAACAAGCCGATCGCCAAAGAGACAAGAAAAGACATCACCACTGATGATGGCGTCACCACAGTGGTCCACTGCCCCAGACTACCGACCCAATAGGCGCTGCCAAGGCCAAGCAATATGCCTAAAATGCCACCAGTCAGAGAGAGCACAATGGCCTCAAAAACAAACTGCATCAAAATATCGCGATACTTTGCCCCGATGGCTTTGCGAATGCCTATTTCTCTGGTACGTTCTGTCACCGAAACTAGCATAATATTCATGATGCCAATGCCACCGACCAGTAGCGAAATAGAAGCAGTAGCGCCGAGCAAAAGAGCAAAGACACCGGTAATAGATTGAGCCGTCTGTAAAATATCCATCTGGGTGCGAATGGTAAAGTCGTCCCCATCAGGCGATTGAATATTATGCCTCAGGCGCAGCAAGTTTGTAATTTGAAATTGGGCCTGCAGATCTTCGCCGGCTTTGGCTTGCACTAAAATACTTTTGACCGCCCGACCAGAAACGAGATTCAAACCAAACAAAGTTGAATAGCCCGTCTGGATAGGAATGAAGACTTGATCGTCCTGGTCTCCCGTAGCATTTGCTCCTTTATGCTCCATCACTCCAACAACAGTAAACAACTCACCGCGAATCAGAAGTTTCTTACCAACAGCAGAAGCACCAGAAAAAACATCTTCCACTACACCATCGCCGACGACACAAACACGAGCACTGTCATTAGCTTCTTGCACAGTAAAGAAGCGGCCCTGAGCAGTGTGAAAATTGCGAATATCTGGAAATGACGGATCGGTACCAACAACAGTGGTAAGAGTATTCTTTTCACCGGCCTGAATCTGCAGAGAACTTGTATATTGAGCCGCTACATCTTCGGCTGCCGGACAATTTTCTTTAATAGCAAGTACATCTTCATAGGTAAGCGTCGGTGCTGTGCCCTGACCCATCGACACCCCAGAGGTGCCAATCGAACCCGGCCTGATATAAATCAAGTTAACGCCAAGAGCCTGCACTTGCTTCTCGGCTTCGAGCTTAGCGCCTTCGCCAATGCCCATAAGAGTAATTACTGAAGCAATACCAATGACGATACCAAGCACCGTGAGACCGCTGCGCAGACGATTGCTTAAGATGCCCTGCCAGGCAATCAAGAATAATTCAGCAAGACCCATTTAGCGACCGAATCCACGGGTAGAAACACCGCCGCCAGCAGCACCGGCGCCGCCACGACCGCCTCGGGCCTGGCCACCAGCACCGTAGCC
>CALRJJ020000711.1:0-3213 GCA_943367505.1 Flavobacterium psychrophilum
AAGAAACGCTATGAACAATTTGAAGCGTCCTTCAAGAACGGCAGCTCGCCCCAAGAGCAAGAGCGCTACATGTACGCCCTGGGAATGTTTCAAGATGCCGCCCTGCTAGAGAAGACACTGGCCAAGACTCTAGCCGGTGAAGTTAAGGGACAGAACGCGCCCTACCTAGTGCGCAACATCATGATTAACCCGCACGGCCGCAAAGTGGGCTGGCATTTTGTCAAAAGCAATTGGGAGCAAATCAATAAAACCTTCCCCAGCCTGATCATGACCAGACTGGTAGAAGGAGTTACTGGCTTGCTTGACGAGTCACTGGCCAAAGAAGTATTCGCCTTCTTTGAAAACTATGAATTTGCCGGGGGACAAAAAACAGTTGATCAGCACCTCGAAAAGCTAGAGGTCGGGATGGCTTTCATTGCCAAGCAAAAAATCGACTAAATAGCGGGCTACACAGTAGGGGCACCCCGATCTGGTGGCTGTCTATCTCCCATAGGCCCCATTGGTCCCATTGGTCCCATTGGTCCCATAGGGCCGGGCGGTGGCGGCCCCATGAAGGGCTCATGCTCAATCATATGACGACGCATTTGCTTTTGCTGCTCCTCAGTAAAGACAGCTTTGGCCTCGAGCATAGAGGTTATGCGATCTAATTGATTGGCATTCTCAAGGCTATTAATCTGACGCTGAATTGAGAGCGCATCAGCCTTAGCATCGCCTTTGTCAGTACCCGTAATTGCCTCCATAAGCTGATGACGCAATTTAATCAACTCCGAAATCCGCGAGGCGCTAGCGAGCTGCTCTTTTGCTCTAATAGCATGCAGCTTTTCACGCTGCTCATCGCTTAAGCCAAGGGTCTTGAGAAACTCCGGGTCTGGCCCTGGCGGCCGGCCTGGAAATCCAGGACGACCGCCAGCAGGTCCGCAAGCTGGACCATTACTAGCAATTTTTATTATTTCTTTGTTGGCTAGAGAGTTATCGCTAAGGTACTGCACCTCAGGTGGTGCCGGACGCAGCTGCGCAATCAAAAAATCTTCACTAGAAGCATCGCCCTGAGCTGATGCTGGTAAATCTACCATTGAACCTCCCACGGCACAGCAAGCAATGGCTAACAAGTACGAAGCGTGAATCGCTTTCATGAATTCTCCTCCAACAGGCTAAAGAGACAGAGCGGCAAACCTCGATGTCCCTACCATTTCATTTAAAACTAAGGCCGTAAAGGATTTATGTTGCCAAAATGCCAACTTTAAAGGATTTGTAAAGGCACCTTAATAGCAATCGGCTAACATTGGAATACAGTAAATAAGTAACTAGAAGTAACAAGCCTTGAGTAATCTAGAAATCAATAGCCTTGACAGCCAATCGGCCCAACGCAGCCGCCTGCTTTTAGTGGACGACGATCAAAAGTACTGTCGCCTCATTTCAGACTACCTTAGTCGCTACGGTTATGAAGTCACCGCCGTTCACGATGGTCAATCTGGCCTTCAGCTATCAGTTGGTCATGGCTTTGACGCCATCATATTAGACGTAATGCTGCCAGGTCTCGATGGCTATGCCGTACTAAAGAAGCTACGAGAGCAAAGCCAAATTCCCGTTTTAATGCTCACGGCCCTAGGCGACGAAACCGATCGCATAGTCGGTCTTGAAATTGGCGCCGATGATTATTTACCCAAAACATTTTCTCCCAGAGAATTACTAGCTCGACTGCGCGCTGTCTTGCGACGCACTAAGGCGGTCGAGCAAAGCAACAAAACTGAAATTATCGTGGGGCCACTGACGATAGATTTGCTAGCTCGTAGAGCCAATCTTGGCGATGAGCTGCTCACTCTCACTCCAGTTGAATTCGACTTATTAGTTGTGCTGGCCCAAGCCAAAGGTCGCGTACAAACCCGCGAACATCTTTTAAATGAAATAAGAGAGCGCAACTACGACATTTTTGACCGCACCATCGACGTGCACATTTCAGCTCTACGTAGAAAGTTGCAAGACGATCCAAAAAATCCTAGATTTATTCGCACCGTGCGCGCCGCTGGCTACATGCTGATAGACCAATCGGAACACCCATGAAGATTAGCAATCTAATGCCCCGCCAGCAGGGCCTGGCAATAAAATTTCTCTATCTGCTCACTGCCTACATAGCAATGTTAGTCGCTCTGCCATTGATTGGCTTCAATGCCCAATTTGGCATCGGCTGGGAGGCCTTGCTGCAAAGCCCGGCTGGCAGCCACGTTGACTCAGTGGCTGATGCCATAAACGAACAGCTGGGCACGTCTCCAAGCACTAGCTGGGACAGCATATTAAAAAACTTTGGTGGCATTTACCAGGTCAAATACCATTTATTCGACAGCAATGGTGAAGAATTAGGGGGAAACCCCATCAAACTGCCAGCGGCCCTAGCTCAGAAGCTGCGCATGATGCCTCCGTTTCACGAGCATCGCCCGCCGCCTCAAGGGCCGCCTAATCTAACTGATAGGCCACCTCACTTTAGAGATAGAGAGCCAGAATTCGGTCCAGATCGAGGGCCCGGCTTTGGGCCACCACCAGAATTCGCTAAACATAATCTGGATGGCAGGCCAAACCAAATGCCGGGCAATCCCCCGGCAGACTTGCTCAAAGCTCACGGGCGTTTCTTAGTTCATACAAACAATCCCGATACATTTTGGATTGGCACCAGAATGATGGTATTGTCACCAGAACTGGGTCACCCAGTTCCCTGCACATTACTGGCCCAATCAGACAATATCTGGCAGAGCAGCTTACTGATTGACTTGAAGGCAGCCTTGCTTGTGCCTCTAGTAATTCTTCTGCTCTCGCTCTGTTTCTGGCTGCCTTTTATTTATCAAATTACAACCGCCCTGACCGAGCTTACCCGAGCGACCGAGAGCATTGCAGAAGGCCACTTTGACACCAAGATCAATAGCAATCGCCATGATGAGATTGGCAGATTAGCCGAAGCAGTCAATTCTATGGCCGAACGCATAAACATCTTTCTCACTGGCCAAAAGCGCTTAATGGGCGACATATCCCACGAACTATGTTCACCTATTGCACGCTTGCAAATGGCCCTAGAACTTCTAGAAAGTAGCTCAACACCAGATCAACAAAACCTGCTCAAAGATATTAGAGAAGAAGTGGTTGAAATGAACAATCTAGTCAATGAGCTTCTAGCCTTTTCTAAAGCCGAACTAAAAGGACCAATGAAAAACTTAGTGGCTGTGC
>CALRJJ020000712.1:0-3212 GCA_943367505.1 Flavobacterium psychrophilum
GGCAATGGATTGCGCTGTTCGCTAGCAAGGTTTGTCGAACAAACGTCAAAGCTGTTGCGTCATCGGGAATACGCTCCTCAAAGATTGGCCAGAGCTTTTCTATTAGTTCTAAATTTGCTTCCCTTTCCTCTCCGCTGAATTGCATAGGAACCTCATCAAGATGCTCGTATTTTTGTATACGGATTTTGGAGGGAGAAAGTTCAATATAAGAAGGCACGATCGCCATATAAAACTTGGCCGATATCGGTCAAGTTTCGCCTAAAACAATTCGACCGATATCGGCTAAATTGCATTTATCGAGAGTGAGAAATCAAAGTCAAATCAGCCAAAGGCTGCCAAGTGATTAGAGTTTGCTCACGTGACTTGTGTTACGGAACACCTTGGCATGCTGGGTTGTCTGTTAGAATACAGGCCGATGGTGCGGTGAAAATGTCGTTGTCAATTTCAAGCGAGTCTCCGGCGGCCAACTGCCGAATGAATAGGTTTTTAGTGAAGTTCAAACTTCTCCCTAAAATTGAAACAACCTCCTTAGTGGCAGCAATGCTGGCCTGCTCTATTGTTCTGTCGCCTGCTTTACCCGTCTGCGCCCAAGGTTCTGACGATAATACGAGCGCTACTCCATCTCACTTTACTGTTGGTGGTGCGTCAAGCTCGAACAGCTCTCAGGCCTCATCTTCATCGTTGGCCAGCGACATCGTTGTAGACGACGTTAAGATTGAGGGCAATCGCTTAGTTTCTACAGAAGAGATTAACAGTGTCGTTAAGACCAGAAAGGGCGATAAATACGACCGTGACGTCGTTATGCAAGATCTTAAAGCCATTCATGGAATGGGCTATTTTGATGAGCAAAGTCTGCAAGTCAATCCAGAAATGACTAGCAGTGGCGTCTTACTCAAGATTCGCGTGACTGAGAATGCGCCAATTACTCAGTTTTCAATTCGTGGTAATGATGCGATTTCTACCGAAGAGATCACTAAGTTATTTAGCGATCAGCTCGGCAAACCTCAGAATCTTAACGCTCTTTCTTCAGCTATCGATAAGGTTGAGCAGGGCTATCACGAACGAGGTTTTGTCTTAGCTCGCGTCACCGACGTCAAAGATGATCCTGATGGTTCTGTGGAACTGGTAATAAACGAAGGTACTATCGATAATATTGAGATTGTCGGAAATAAGAAAACCAAAGATTTCATTATCCGAAACGGTATAAAAACCAAGGCTGGGGCTGTTTATAACGAGAAACAGCTCACCAATGACCTGAAGAAGATGTATGCCAATGGCTATTTTCAGGACATTAGACGTTCTCTAGTGCCATCGGCCACCAACCCCGACAAGTACACTCTTAAAGTTGAAGTTGACGAGAAGCGAACCGGATCTGTAGGTCTTGGTGGTGGTGTCGATTCAGTTGCTGGACCATTTGGCTCCTTGAACTTTTCCGATGGCAACTTTAGAGGCCGAGGGCAGGTCCTTTCTTTTAGTTCCCAGGTTGGCTCTGGAACATTCAATAGTGTCACTAATTCGATTAACAATGCTGGCAACACCTTCCTGCCCACCGGACGCACCTATAACATTGAAGCTAACTGGGTTGAACCAAGTTTACGTGGCTCCAATGTGTCTATGGCCGTTTCTGGCTTCGGCCGGAATATGGGTAGTATGTTTATCGACCAAGCCATGCAGCGCACTGTTGGTGTGAGCACGACTTTTTCTAAGCCTTTGGCTCGTGGATGGAATGCCAATCTAGGCCTCACCGGAGAGAATACTTTTCTTAAGAACGTCGCCGGTGTTGCCGCTAATCAAGATATTTTGACTTCTATGGCCAGTCGCGCTTTGGTTACTGGCATGGCTAGCACTGACGCTCAAGCGGCAGCTATGGCTGGGCAATCACGAGAACAGCAGTTGCGTGGTGGCACCTTCTTTACTGTCAATCCATCTCTTACTCGTGACACCAGAGATAGTGCAATGGACGCTACCACTGGATCATTTCTCAAAGCTTCAATTAGTCCTTCCGCCGGTATCGGCGGTGGCTTTATGAAGGCAGGCTTGAGTGCCAGTAAGTTTAAATCTTTTGGCAAAAATAAGAACTTTACTTTGGCCCTTAACGCTCAAGCTGGCACTGCTGTGGGCGGCTTGCCACAGTTCGCTCAGTATCGCTTGGGTGGCTGGAACGGTGTGCGTGGCTATCGTTCCTTTTCTGACCTAGGAACTGGAGCCGGTATGCTGATGGGTACTGCCGAGCTGAGAGCTAAATTAGCCTTCTTGCCAGATGACAATAAGATTACAAGTGCCATTAAAAAGAACGTTAAAATTGCTGGTTTCTTCGACTATGGCCAGGTTGTCGGTAATTCCACTACCAATAGTCTGCTTTCTCGTTCTAACTTTGGAGCCTCTGTAGGCTTAGGTCTGCGAATTAATATGCCTATGGTTGGATTGGTGCGCATTGATTACGGTCTACCCATCGTTAGTTCGATCTTGGGCAATCGAACCCCGCGGATGACCGTTGGATTTGGAGAGAAGTTTTAATTACAGCAGTTTAGTCTTGCTGGTTTGACTTGCCCGAATGTTGTAAACTGTGCGCTCGGGCCTTCTAACATGATTAAATGATGCCTGACAAGTGATACTTGAATAGCTTTTTTTGGAGAGATGAATGCTGAACGTTCAAAAGTCTTTCGCCATGGTTAGCGCCATTGTGGCCGTATCAATCGGCTCCGGCGCTCTTGCCCAGACTGCACCAACTGTCAAATCTGCAACTCTTGGCGTTGTTGATCGCGACAAAGTGATTACAAGCTTCAACAAGGCTCAATCAGCTGCTGAAGAACTCAAGAAAACTGAAGAGTCAGTGCGCAAGCTTCTTGAAGATTCAAACAAGCAATATGAAGAAGCCAAGAACGCTAAGAAGCCTCCAGCTGAGTTGGAAGGATTGCAAAAGCGTCTACAGACCAAAATAGATGATGAGTATAAGAAAGCCCAAGCCAAGGCACAAAACCTTGAAACACAGCTTGAAACCGATATCGATAGCGCTATTAAGGCTGAGGCTGCTAGCCGTAAGCTCGATACTGTCTTGATGAAGGGAGCCGTTCTATTGGGCGGTACTGATATCACTGATGGTGTTGTAAAGCGTCTTGGCGCTTCGGCCAGTGCTGCTTCTAAATCCGTCACTAAGTAGATGATATCTACTGAGATAACTAATGTTGCCTCAGCTATTTGACAGTAATAAA
>CALRJJ020000713.1:0-3209 GCA_943367505.1 Flavobacterium psychrophilum
TCTCCCGGCGAGATTTGCCTACGTTCGCTAAGAATCTCACCATTCAGGAGAGTGCCATTGGTCGAACCCAGGTCTTCCACCCAATATGCACCTTGCATTTGCAAAACCCAAGCGTGGTGCCTGGAGATGTAATGATCGTTGGTGACCGATATATTGTTTGTTTGATCGCGGCCAATTTTACTTACCGACTGATTTAGTGGAAAGCGCTCATTGGTTAGTTTGTTGAAAAGATATGCAGGTTTCATTGGTTTTGCCTCTTTTCTAAATGCAGAGGCTGCGTGTTGTGGATCGTCCTTTCTGTCCACTGCAGCGGGCTGCATAACCCCCATGTTAACGGTACCACCGCAAACATTACACTCTGCCCCTGGGCGGGCTAACGTTGCACCGCACCTTGCACATTGATTGGGATTGGCTGCCATTTCACCGCGTTAGAAGCCTATTTGCTACCGTTATCAGAACTTTCGTCGTTGAATTTAACGACCACAACCGTAACGTTGTCAGGCGCACCGCCGTCGATGGTTAGCTTGACCAATTCTTCGCAAAGGCCTTCAGGATCGGTTAGGTCTTTAATTGACTCACCAATTTGTTCGTCGCGAAGAACTGTAGGCAATCCATCAGAGCAGAGTACAACCCAGTCGTTGTCATGCAGATCTACGGGGGTGTGATCAATTTCCACTTTCTCTTCGTGGCCAAGGCAACGAGTGATTAAGTTTTTGTAAGGATTGATTCTGGCCTGCTCTTCCGTCAAGCGCCCGGCTCTCACCATTTCCTGAACTACCGAATGGTCGTTAGTCAGAAGCCTGGTCTTGCCTTCTCTTACTAAGTAGGCTCTAGAGTCGCCGACATGAGCAATTTGCATATAGTTGTCATCGGCCTGGACAGCCACTACTACAGTGGTACCCATACCTCTGACAGAGGCATCTTCTTCAGCCGAGTGCCAAACTGAATGATTGGCCGAATTGACCGTTTCAGTAAGCCATTTAGTGATTGCTTCTTTATCCTTGGCCGGAGGAGGACAGTCTTTCCATTGTTGCTCGACGGCTTCCATAGCCAACTTGCTCGCCTTGGCGCCACCAACTGCACCGCCCATACCGTCAGCGACGGCAAAGACGCGATTATCAGGGCTCACATAGAAATTGTCTTCATTCCTCTGACGCTGGCAACCCGCATCAGTTCGTGCCGCTGCACGCCATTTCAGCATTGTCTATCTCCGTCTCCCAGTCGACCCGTTGGAACGCTTTCGATTAGCCATCCCCAGTGGTCTTACTATTTGCCAAACAATAATAGCCACCATTACACCATTTCCAATCAAATAATACTCGGTAAATTGCCTTCCTGAAGATGCAGATGTTATGCCCCAAAATACTAGAGACAATGAAAACCACATCAAGGCGGTCCATAGTAAATTTACCCGATTTTTCGAAAGACTCTTAACCTCTCTATCCAAAATATAGATTTGAGTCTCTAACTTTCGGATCTCTTGGAGTCTTCGACCGTGCTCTTTCTGTAATTCTAACTCAGATTGGCTGACTGAGCCGGTTTTCAGACCAGATTTTGTCTTGTTCCCTCTTGGCAAAAGCTTGCCAGTGGCGCTTTCCTCGCCAGCGTTTGTGCTGGAGAAGAGCCGCACAAGGCCTTCTTCGCTAAATACCCCTTTCTGGCCAAAGAGTTTTCCTCTAGTTAAATAACCTAGAGCAAAATAGGCTTGAGCTGGATTTGCCAGAGCCCATTTCTTTACCGATGGTTTTGCTGCCTCAACGAAGGAGAAATTGGGATGGAGACTGCGGGCGATGCCCTCTAACGATGAGCCTGTGCGCAGTAAATAGGCCAGACTTGGGGGTAGTTTGAGTGAGCGATCCATGGCAATTTGGTCGATGTCATGCTCTAAATCGCTGAAATCTAGTTCTTTTATTTGTTTGCCTTTGTAATACTCAATAAATGGTTGAACTGCCCGCACCATAGATTCTTGTTTTGCCCCTTCTTTGACAATTCCAAGGGTGGCTAGGTTCTTGATCAACTCGTCCGGGTGCATATTGATTACAGCGGCGATGCAGCCCAATATTGCTTCTCTCTGTGATTGGCTAATTTCGCCAATCATGCCAAAGTCATATATAACGATGCGGCCGTCTGGGCCAACGGCCAAATTTCCCGCATGGGGGTCGGCATGGAAAAAGCCGTGCATCAGCACTTGTTCCATATAAGCTGCCACAAGGTTGTTGCCGATGGCTACTGGGTCAATGCCTTGCCTGGCAATTTCTTCCTTGTTGTCAATCTTGACGCCGGGTAAGTATTCAAGCGTTAAAACTTTCCGGCCTGTAAGTTTCCAGAATACTCGGGGCACCCTGAGAGTTTTTTGATCTTTTAGTATCTGTCTGATGCGGTCGGCGTTGCGGCCTTCTTTTATATAGTCAATTTCTTCGAAGAGGGTACGGCCGAATTCATCTGATAGGGCAAGCCAGCCGCTCCAGTCTTGGCTGGGGCGAATGATTGGACCAATGCGGGCGATTAATCGCATGTAACCTAAGTCGCGATAAAAGATGTCAGATAGATCGGGCCGTTGTACCTTAACAACTACGGCGCGGCCATCCTGCAGGCGTGCTCTATGCACCTGACCAATCGAGGCTGAGGCGATTGGCGTTGCTTCAAATTCTTTGAATAGCTTGTCGGGAGGGGCTCCAAGTTCGCGCTCAATGGTTTGACAGAGGCTGTCGAATTCAAAAGGTGGCACCCGATCTTGGAGCGAAACGAGTTCTTCTGCTAATTCTTCTGAAATTATGTCCTTGCGAACCGAAAGAAACTGGCCGAGCTTTATAAATGTAGCGCCCATTTCTATCAAAGCCTGTTTGACAAGCTTGGCTGTGCGTCTTCTTGCCTCCGAGGCTGAGCGCTTCTTATAGCGGCCACCGACAAGACGGTCTACGGCTGCTACAGAGGCCAACATCGATAGAGTGGATAGACTCTTCCAAAAGCGTTTGTCTTTTAGCAGAACTTCCAAGCGAATAGCTTGGTCAGCCAGGGCCGTATCGTAGAGCTGATGACTGGCTTGGCTTTTGCTTTCTTGGCTCTTGCTTTCCTGAGCCTTATTCGGAGCGTCAGAAAGCCCACCATTTAGCGTTTTCTGCTCTGACTGCTCGCGCTGCTCTTTAAGATTATCTGGTTCTGCTGCTATTGCATCGGACTGAGGGTCGCTCATGCCTGACCCCGGGTTG
>CALRJJ020000714.1:0-3204 GCA_943367505.1 Flavobacterium psychrophilum
AAGCTCCATTGAATAGTATGGGAGCGAATGCTCGTGTAAGCCTAGATCGTAGACGTTAACTAGAGTACTGTGGTGCAGTGCACCTAAGGTTTTTGCCTCTGCCTGAAAGCGTTTCCAGGTCTGTTCGTTGACTAATTCTGGTGACAAGATTTTTAGAGCGAAGCGACGGTGTAAGCCTGTATGCTCGGCAGCATAGACTACTCCCATGCCACCGCTGCCGATGATTGACTCTATTTTGAATGTGCCACCGATGATAGTGCCAAGTTTTAGTGACGTATTTCTGGTTACGCTCGGTGATTCTTTTAACTGCTGCTGGCGAGTGTCGTGACGAGTTGATTTGTGCGTGGAGCGGTATGAGGTATTTGTGCGCTTTGATGCTAGCGGCTTAGGTACTAGCGGAGTCTTGCATTGGCAGCGCAAATCTTTGAAGAGAAATGATGTGAATGAGCCCGAGCGCTCTTTGGCACCGAGGGCTTTGCCGCAGCGGGAGCAGACGCTGAGATTCTCGGCCTGAATTGGTGTTGGCCGTGTTGATTTCGGCGCTACTGAGCTGAGTGAATCATGTTTTTGATCACACTGACAATAGTTGTGCAGGAATAAGTAAGATGTGAACGAACCGGCCTTTTCAGCCAGTGGTGGTTTGCCGCATTTTTTGCAAAGGTCTGACATGATTTAGCTTTGCGCTACAAACTCAATTTCTACAGTGACTATTTGGAGCTACCGCCAGATTTCTGGATCGTCGCGCAATAGGTAAGCTTCAATGCCGAAGAATACACAAACACTACCAGTGATAAACATTAGTATCGCTGGAACGGTGTCGCAAATTAAGTTGGCATCGGGCTTACAGAATAGATAGATAGAAAAGGCCAGCCAGCTCAGGCCCATTAAGGTCTGCACTATGTATTGTGCTTCTTTTAGTCCGTGCAGGTAGTTCAATTTGCTGTGACCGACCGTTCGTAGCTATCCTGTGATTCTTGACAGTTAGGTCAAATATAACACAGAGCTGCTACTGCTTGGCAAGGGCTAGTGGTGGTCGTGTCCACAGTCGTCGCAGTCATGCTCGGCGGCCGCAAGAGCCTCAAGATAGGTCGGGTCTATGGCATTGATGCGGGCCAACATAGCTTCTGCTTCTTTCTCTTGGCCAAGGCTGGAGAGACAGCGGTAGGCGGGTTCTAGCATCTCCAGTAGTTCGACGTGATCGGGGCAAAGATACCTTTCTAATACCTCGGCATTGGTGAGGTATAGCGGCAGGGCTTCAGCAAAGCGGTCCATGGCAAAGAGGGTGCCAGCTAGCTCATTGCGTACATCAACATCATCTACAAGTGTGAGGTTGGCTTCATTTTGAGCCACTTGTTCAGTCAGCAGGCTTGTGGCTTTTTGATGTAGGGCCAGTGATGCTTCGTACTCTTGCAGGAAGTCGAACAACGTGCCACAGGCCTGCAATTGCAGGGCATTGAGTGGCCCGCCTAGGGTCGAATCGGCTTCAAAACGCTTGGCTCGGGCTTCAATTTGAGTCTTTAAGTCAGCCAGTGCTTTTTTCTCACCGCCTGAAAATTCCATCAAAATTGATACTGTTTCGAAGAAGGGGAAGTAGGAATAATCGATGCGGTCTGCTTCGCGCAGGGCCGTTTTCAAAGAGTTCTTTGCTTCTTTTTCATTGTTCTTTTCAGTGAAGTGCTGAGCGCTTTCAAGGGCGTCTTCCCAGCGCTTCCAGCGCTGCAAGTCGTCAGCAGACTTAGCGATTTCTTCAAGCTTGCGGTTGTGGCGAGCCAGTGGTTGTTCTAAGAAATCATTTAACCACTCTATAGCGCCTTTGACTGAATGCCAGGCTGGCGCTGTGTCTTCAATATGTCTATCGAGGCCGAAAGCCACAATTGTTTCATGTAAGTTTTCATCGTCTTTGGTCAGGCCTCCGGCAATCAATGTGCCTTTCATCAATGCCCGCGATAGGGCGCTGCGTGAAATTAGAGTGTCACCGGTTAAGGCAAAATGAATCAAAGCATTGAGATAGTGCCATTGCTCATCGTTTTCTGTTTCATCTTGCAGCATGGCCTGGGCTGCTTTGATTTCTCCTAGTTGGAGCAAAAAGCTTATGGCTAGCTCGCGAGGAATAGCTTTGAATTCGACCGGTAATTCTTCTTTGTATTCATGCAAGAACGATGTGACAATCTCAATTGCCTCAGTCTTTTTGCCGCAGTTCCAGTTTAATTGGGCCAGGTCTGCAACGGCTTGGGTGTAAGCTTCTGCATCAACTTGATAGAGTTCAAAATTTTCGTCGCTACATTCTTCTTTGAGCTGCTCCACAGCCTTTTGGGCATACTCTAGGGCTTCTTTGTTGTCGCTGGAGCCTTCGCGAGCCAGAATCAAATTGGCTACACCACAGCTATTGTTGCTTGCTTTCAAGGCTTTATGGGCCGCCTTTACTCGTTCTTCAACTGTTTCACCGAGAATGGCCACGGCGATATAAGCCTATAGAGACTCTTCAAGCGCGTCAGGCTCGCCCTCTTCAGCCTCAAACTCGGCGTCGATACAGCTTTCGACCAGGTCGTCATGAGGCCCGATTCTCAGGTGAGTAGATGTAACTTCAGCCACGCTGGAGACGTCGTTGGACTTCATAAGAACCTCGAAGAATGAAATATATACAGTGGGCTAATTATACAGGTGAACTCAAGGCCGTGTTGATTCGTTGAGTTTAGCTTTACTCAACGAATCAACCTATGCCTGGTTTTTTAGGTCAGGTTTTGCAGGCCAGCTTTTAACCCAGATCAAAAGGGTCTATTGCCTTGATTCTGCTTGCCATTGCTGCTTTGCCGGCAAGATCTCCGAGCTGCTGGCAGCATTGGTGAGCTAACTCGAGGCTATCTAGTAGATCATAGTGAGTGGCGCCGAGAAATTGTTCTTGCTTCGCCAGTGCTTTTTGGCTGTAATTGAGCGCATCTTGATAGCGATTTTGTTCAAATAGAATCTCGGCTTGTGCTTTGTTGATTTCGCCAATTTCAAAGAGTGTTAGAGCCGAAGCTCTGTCGAGTTGATCTTCGTGTTCGAGTGTTTCTGCTATTTCTAAGGCCTTTACTTGATTGCTCACGGCCGCTTCGAAGTCGCCAAGCTCTCTGTAGATTGTGGCGAAGGAGTGAAAATCTAGTGCGGCTAGATCATTCTTGCTTATGGCGCTAGTGGGGCCATTGGCTATATTCTCGCCGAATT
>CALRJJ020000715.1:0-3198 GCA_943367505.1 Flavobacterium psychrophilum
CTATGACGGCGATGGTGGTAACCTTCGCGGAGAGCGTAAGCTTATCTTTGTTGGTGATCTTGTTGACCGTGGGCCCTCTAGCGATGGGGTACTGGAGCTTTTGATGCGCTTGCGTGAGCAAGGGCGAGCCGTTGTTCTGCTCGGCAACCACGACGAGAAGCTAAAGCGCTACTTACAGGGCAAGCAGGTACGAGTGGGTCACATGTTGGCCGGCACCTTGGCGCAGTTGGAACCCCGTGGCAAGGCATTTATGCAGCAGGTCTGTGATTTCCTCTCCGAACTTCCTTATCGCTATGCCGATGAAGATTTGTTAGTCGTTCATGGAGCTGTCTATCCTGGTTCTGCCACCATAGGCTCACTCAGTTTTGGTGAGCAGTCTAAGCGCGATCGCGAGTGGGCGCTGTATGGTCAAGTGGGTGGAACCGATACGATTAGTGGTTATCCCATTCGCTTGCAAGACTGGGCGCGGGGGTATGCTGGCTCTCACAATACAATTGTGCGTGGGCACTCGGTGGTGGCAGAAGTTGAGACTATAGTCTCAACTTCTGGTACGCGCATTTACAACGTTGACACGGGTTGCTCTTTTGGCGGCTATCTGTCAGCCTTACGCTATCCTGAGCATGAAGTTGTGCAAGTCAAGGCTCGCAAAGTCTACTACGAAGGTTCTATCATTTGACGCTCAACACTTAACGCTGTGAATAGATAAACATTATGGAACGACCAGGTCTTAAATACTTCGATAAAGTGGCTCTCCATGAGGGCTTTGAGCGGCATAGTCAAGGCCGCGTGATTAGCTTTAGCTATGACGAAAAGAATAATTCTATTACTGGAAAAGTGCATGGCAGTCAGCCTAAGCCCTACGTCGTGAGCGTCTTTCTTAAGCCCAGCGGTTTTGATGTTAGTTGGTCGCTCTGCACTTGCGATGAGCGCAAAGCCTGCAAGCATGGCGCAGCCTTGATTTATGCTTTCTTTGATTTCGATAATCAAGAGATTCTTCCCGGTGCCAGCCTTCCTGCTAAGTCGGTTAGCAACCAGGCTTCTTTGCCTGGTGGATTGCATTTTAAAAAAGGCGGAAGTACTCCTGTGGCCCGCACTCAAATTGATAAAGTGAAAGAATCGATTGTTGGCGACAGTGGTTATCTCAAGATCGATCAGGCCGGCAAGGCTCATTTAATACCGGCTCAGGTGGATGTACTGCCATCAACGGCTCGACCTGTAAGTTTTGGCTCGCTCAATTCGGGCTTGGCCAGTTCAGCTATATCTTCTTCTTCTTCTTCTTCTTCGGCTCAGGGCTCGCCGCGTTTGATGCAATCAGAGTCGCAGCCGAAAGATTGGTCGCCTAAGCCATTTCGCGCTGGTGTGATTGATTTGAGCGATCCCAGCAGTGCCAGCTGCTCCGATAGCAATGCTATCTGGAAAATTGACATACACGAAAGCAAAGAATTTTGGTTCGGTGTCAGTCTTGGTATTGAAGTAGAAGGCGAGACAATTGCTCTCTTGCCAGTGCTACAGCGCGCTTTGTCTAAACTAACTGGTTATAGTGCTAAGCAGATTGAATCTCTTGGTCGCGATGGTAAGTTTTTCGGCCGCCTAGAAGATGGCCGCATCTTGATTTTACCCTTTGTTCGAGTGAAAGCTATTCTGACAAACTTAGTTGAGCTTTTGAGTCGGGAAGTAAATGAAGCTACTGAACTGAAGCTCTCTTTAGCGCAGATCAATGCAGTCACCCAAGACAATAAAGACACTGGGCTGGTTGTAACTGGCTCGCCTTCGCTGACAGATCGCCTGGAGCAAATACGCAAGCTCGCTAGCCTGCCGGTGGTAGAAGCGCCTAAGAATTTCAACGCCGAATTGCGCCCCTATCAGCTTGACGGTCTATCTTGGTTGCAAGGCCTTGCTCGAGCGCAGCTATCGGGCATTCTGGCCGATGATATGGGTCTGGGTAAGACTGTGCAGATATTGGCTCACTTGGCTCTGGAGCATGAGAAAGGCCTTCTGAAAAAGCCGGTTCTTGTGGTTTGCCCGACTTCTGTACTGCATAACTGGCTGGCTGAGACCAAGCGCTTTGCCCCTCAGCTCAATGCTGTTGCCTACCATGGCGGTGAGAGACAAAGTCTATTGGCCGGCGAACAATTGCAGCCGAGTTTGATAGTCACTACTTATGCCTTGCTCATTCGCGATGCCAAAGAGTTGGCGAGTATTGACTGGCAAGCGGTAATTTTAGATGAAGCCCAGGCTATTAAAAATGCTGGAACCAAAGCAGCGAAGGCCGCTCGCTCACTCAAGGCTGACTATCGCCTTTGTGTTAGCGGCACACCGGTGGAAAATCACCTTGGTGAATTGTGGTCGCTTTTTGAGTTTCTCACCCCAGGAATGCTTGGCGATGTTAAGGCATTTAGCAAGCACTTCCGCACACCGATCGAAAAGCAAAAACGGGCAGATATTAGACAGCTGCTGGCTAAGCGCCTCAGCCCCTTTATTTTGCGCCGCATTAAAGAGCAAGTAGCGCGGGATTTGCCCGATAAGACCGTGATAGTGCATGAGCTTGATTTGAGCAGCATGCAGCGGGATTTGTATGAGACTGTGCGTACAGTCAGTGCTCAAAAAGTTTTAGAGGAAATCAATAAGAAGGGTCTGAACCGCGCTCAGCTAGCTATTCTAGATGCTATGCTTAAGCTTCGTCAGGTTTGTTGTGACCCACGCTTGGTCAAGCTTGCTGTATCACAAACGCCTTCTATAACTGATTCTGCCAAATTGGAAGCTTTGATTGATCTGCTGGAGCCATTGATTGAAAATGGCCGAAGAATTTTAGTCTTCTCTCAATTTACCAGCATGCTTGATTTGATTGCTCCTGAGTTAGAGGCTCGCGAAATTAAGTTTGTGCAATTGCGTGGTGATACTACTGATAGAGTCACCCCTGTGAGCCGCTTTCAGGCGGGGGAAGTCAGCGTCTTTCTCATTAGCCTTAAGGCTGGTGGTACTGGCCTTAACTTGACCGCTGCCGATACGGTTGTGCACTATGATCCCTGGTGGAATCCCGCAGTAGAAGATCAGGCCACCGACCGCGCCCACCGCATTGGCCAGACTGAAAAAGTATTTGTCTACAAGTTCATAGCCCGCGGCACTATAGAAGAGCGCATGTTAGAGCTGCAAGTGCGCAAGCGTGCTTTGTGCGAGGCGATCTTTGATGCTGAATCG
>CALRJJ020000716.1:0-3188 GCA_943367505.1 Flavobacterium psychrophilum
AGAGGAGAATCGAGTCAGGGCTTTCATTACTCCAATTAAGTTCTTAGTGGGCTTCAGACCTGACCAGAAAGACTTTGAACCCTACGTCGAGCTGCTTCTAGTGAGAGATCGCGTGGGCAATTCCCGCCAAATGATTTGGACAATCGACGGCCAGGCCCTAGCTCTAGAAAGTATTCCAGCATTGTCCCGCCGCTTTTTCGGCCAGTTAGTTAAGGTCTCTCGGGGCGAAGCCAACAACACCGAAACCTTTGTCTTCGACCCCCATGACCTCAGCGCCCTACAGCCAGAGGTGGTAGTAGAACGCTCTTACGAGCCTGACGACCAGGCCATGTTTTTCAGCGAAAAACCTAGACCAAGTGAAATGGCGCGACAAGCAGTGCTTGATCGGCCCGGTCACACCTTGGCACAGCTAGCCAATGTCGGTCAAAGTCAAGGCATAATGCCACAGAGTGGGCCAAATGCCTCAATTCATGCGGCACGATCGGCTGGCGCCGACTTACTGGGGCAACCTCAACCCGAACATAGCCAATCACCCAGTCATGCAAGTTTTCCCCCGAGCCCAAGCTCAAATAGTTCAGCCAATCAATTTGCCAACCCAGCAGCGGCACCAAGGCAACTATCGATAACTCCACCTCCAGCTCCACCTGAGCCCGAGCCAGAGCCAGCCGTTATCAACCAACCAGTGGCTGCAGCTCCACGAGAAGAATTGAGTTTCTTCAGCAAAACAGTGCAAGAACCAAAAGAAGAAACCATCAAGCCAGCAGCGCCAGAAGTAATTGCCGTATTACCAGAGCAAAAACCAGCAGAGCAAAAAGTAGAAGCAACAAAAGCTCCAGATGTTGTGGCAGCACCAAGCCAGGTGCCAGCCCCGGCAGAAGAAAAAATAGAGGTAAAAGCTGAGCCAAAAACCGAAGTGAAGGTAGAAGTTAAAGCTGCACCTGAAGTGGCGCCAGAGCCAAAAGCAATTGATCGAGCCAGCGCTACGGCTGCTGCTATAGCCAGTCAAGCCACTACTCAGACCTTAAGTAATGCCGGAGTCAACGGAGAAAAGAGTACCTATCACTTTATGGCAAAACCCGAAGAAGAAGCCCAAAAGGTCGACCTAAATGCCGACAAAGATATAGCCGAAAACAATCGCAAAGTAGCTCATGCCATTAAAAATTTGTTTGATTCAGTCGACTCGTCAATTACGGCCCTGACAGCTGTCGGAGTAGACGCCATGAAAGCTGACGACATTGCTGCAGTGGGCGCGATCATGCGCCAGACTAAGACCCTAAAGGTGCTGCGCGATGGCATTGTGCAATTGTCAAAAGACTGGCAAAAGTCACTGGAGAACTGAACCATAGTGTTCATTACGTTGCATGGTGCAGCTAACGCTGTCACTGGTTCTTGCTACCTGATTGAAACCGACAAGGCCAGAATTTTGGTCGACTGCGGTTTGTTTCAGGGTTCCAAGCGCCTGGAGAAATTCAACTTTATCCCCAAATCTATAATGGCTGAAAAAGTCGAAGCAGTGGTGCTTACCCATGGCCATTTAGATCACTGCGGCCGCTTGCCACTTTTAGTCAAGGCCGGCTTCAGGGGGCCAATCTACGGTACATCCGGCACCTTGGACATTGCCCGCCTGATTATCAGCGATGCGGCGAAAATTCAAGTTGATGATACCAATCGCGAAAATCGCAAGCGCATAAAAGCAGGCCAACCAACAATCAAGCCGCTCTTTGGCATCAAAGATGCAGAGAAAGTCTTCCCTCTGTTTTACACCCTGCCTTACAACAGCGATACCAAAATCGCCGACGAAATTACTATTAGGTTGGTCGAAGCCGGTCACATTCTCGGTTCGTCCAGCGTGATCATGACCCAGAAAAACAAAAAACAGCAACTCAAACTTGTCTTCTCTGGCGACTTAGGACAAATCAATATACCGATCAACCGCGACCCCGCGGTAATGGAAAAAGCTGATTTAGTCTTCCTTGAATCGACCTATGGTGGCCGGGAGCATCCACCCTATGAGCAATCAGTGCAGCTCATGATCGACTTAATCAAAGAGACCGTAGCTAAAAAGGGCAAGATCTTAATCCCGACATTTGCCGTTGGTCGCACACAACAGCTGCTTTACCATCTAGCCCAAATGTTTCAGAGCGGAGCAGTTGAACCCTTTCCCATCTTTTTAGATAGCCCTATGGCCCAGGCTGCCACGGCCATCTATAGCGATCACCTAGACATCATGGACCCTGAAGCTAAGGCCCTATTCAGCCAAGGGCAGTTGCATAAACAACTACCGACACTAAAGTATTGCGCAACAGCAGAAGAGTCGCAGGCCCTCAATGCCATTAACGGGCCTTGCCTCATTCTAGCCGGAGCTGGCATGTGCGATGCCGGTCGAATTTTGCACCATTTCCGCCACAACCTAGGCATTGCCGAAACACTCGTTCTCATCGTTGGTTTTCAGGCAAAAGACTCAATGGGGCGACGCCTACTAGACGGTGAACCCATTAAAATTTTCGGTGAGTCAATCAACGTTAGAGCAAAAATAGCCAATGTGCAGGGATTTAGTGCCCACGCGGGACAGAGCGATCTATTACATTGGGTCGAGCCAATAGCCAAAAGCGGGGCCAGGATAATCTTGACCCATGGCGAAAACCATCAGTTGCACGAACTTAAAAGCGAGATCAAAGCCAAGTTTGGCATTGAAGCAGAAATACCATCACAGGGCGACAGACTCAGCATCGGCGAAGAACAAGACTAGCGGTTAGAGCCTGTTCCTGAACCATCGCAGCGATACTGTATTTAGTATCACTGCCAGAGAAAAGCGTTGGCGCTGATACCCGGAAAAAGTTTAATCTGCAGAATTGAACTTTAATTGCTCTCAGTTCGTTTTAAAGCACATACGCCCAATTTGCTCGACCGCCCAACTATTAAAGTGAAAAATCTCCAGACCGCCCAGCCCGCCAGCTAGTTAGGTCTGTTTGCTGCTGCATTGCTGAAAAGTATAGAAATACTGCTTTCCATAGAGAAAAAAAATGACCTGTCGCAATCAACATTCCCAACAAGAGTTATCACTAATTTTGCTGCTGGCAGTCAGCTTGGTATTTCTGCTGGTCGCCCTGGGCCAAAGCTTTATTGGCACTGAAGCCCACCTGGGCTACATCAAATTAGCCAAATTCAGCGCTTCACTGGCTATCTAC
>CALRJJ020000717.1:0-3187 GCA_943367505.1 Flavobacterium psychrophilum
TGATCGGCACACCAGTCTCTATGCTGGCTCCTTTGGTTACTAAAGTAGCTTCAAGCTTAATCTGGTCATCAACAATCTGCACAGTGGGCTTCATCACCTCGAGCTGCTGTTCACCAAGCCCAGGTAAATCAAGCTTGAGACCACTCATCGAAGCAACCAAACGCGGGGTCTTTAAGGCCTCAGCAATTTGCTCCTGACTTAGTTCGGCTCTCATAAATAGCATAGTCGGCGCTTTCAACCCTATAGCACCATTCTTTTTTCGGTAATTGAACCAGATAGGATTTTGCGACGCCACCGACAAATCACCCAAACCAACGCCCTTAAGCTTTGCTTGGTCAACGTCAACCGCCACAGCTTTTACCTTTCCGGCAATCAAATCGGTAAGACTATAGGTCTTAATTTTGACTCTGACTTTGCCACCAAGCTTGCGCTGCAAAATGATTTTGCTAGTTTGATTGGCTACTACTTCGGTAAGAAAGTTGATACCCGTGACTGTCTGCACGGTGCGCGAGAACTTTGAGCCAATGGCAAAAGTCGGCGCTGGCGTAGCCACTTTAGGCTTTGCGATTTTCGCCTTATCGACAGTTTTGCTATCACTAGCAAAAGCGGCAGAGCTATTTAACAAAGTCAAAAACAACAACAGCAAAGAACGACTAAGCAAGATAGTCATTGCCAAATCTACTAGAAAGATTGGGGCGGATGAGGATTCTTCATCTTGTCTTGCAGAGCTTCTTTCAGCATTTCGTTCTGGCGCAAGAGTGCTTTCAGGTGCTCATTGGCAATGGCTAATTCGGCTTGTAACTCGGCCACAGTCTGCTCGTGCGACACACCAGTAACAGGGTCACGACCAGGCATCTTAGGTAGTAAAACATAACCCAGCTGAACAGCTTTAAGGGCTGCAGCAGTGCGAGTTGGAACTTTCAACTTAGCAAGAATACATTCGATGTGTTTTTCAACAGTACGAAGCTTCATGTCTAACTCTTCGGCGATTTCTTTGTTTCGCAAGTCTAGGCGAATCAGAACCTCAATTTCTCTATCGGTGAGATTTGAGTTCGGCATATTGGTCGCCGGAGCCTGTTTAACCAGCTGCGTAATTTTGGGATCGCAGTAAGGCAGACCACGAGTAACCTGTTCAATAGCTTCAAACAATGTTCTAGGACCAGAACTCTTCAAACAGAAGCCACGAGCGCCAGCGCGCATCAACTGGTTGTGATACTTAGTGGCATGATAAGAATCGGTCAAAACCAAAACATTTGAGTTGGGCAATTCGGTGCTAACCCGGCGGCATACTTCAACACCGTTGAGCACATCAAGATCAACATCAAGAATGACAAAATCTGGCCTAAGGCGACGGACCATCTCAGTAGCAGCCATACCATCGGCGGCTTCGCCCACGATCTCAACCACTTCAGAAACAACACGCTTGAGACCAAAGCGAATCAGTTCGTGCCTCTCACAGAGAACTGTTCGAGGTCGAAAAATTGATGGTCTTTGACTTGAATCCAAGAGTGTCTCCCGTCTATCCGTCTGCGATTAGAAACTCAGTGGCTAGCAATATCTGAATTTGGAACCGAATTTATTGTAACAGTGTGGGCAGTTCTGTCACCACCGAGCCAGTAACTTCTTTATATACCCTATATTTGTTGCGACCTAATCGTTTACTCATGTCCCGAAGCGCCGATCGGCTGGGCACTTGCAGCTGGGCAGCCATTCACTCCACAACCGTCTGCAAAAATTTCGCCTGATGAAAAGCAGCATTATCAGACAAAAAAGGAGCTCTAAGCAGCATCAATGCATAGCACCAACATATACCCGCCGACTTAAGCAACTTCTCCTGGCAAACAAATTTCTCCAGATAAATAGGCTCTTGTCATAGCCAGGCAATCAATTTGGGAGATAAACTAACAATAGGGTAAAAATATTGCTTAGCGCTAGCTAAAACAGCTGTATTTAGGGGAATCTTACGAGAAGCATGGGAAAAATCCCAGTAGCAGGCTCCTCTTGAAATGGTTAAGCTGACCTCATAATCAATCAAACAAAAGGCCACAGAGCCGCATTTTCTTAGTTTTCAAAAGAAGTAATGACAAGCACAGGAATTAAAATCGAGAAGAAGTACTTTCATATAGCTATTGCAACTAGCCTTGTATTGTCGCTTGTCTTCTCAACTTGTCAGTCGGCTAAAGCGACAAAGATGAATGCTTCACCCCTGCCACACCGGGGTCAAGCCAACGCAGACAATCAAAATAACTGGAACCGACCAACCCGAGATTTCTCCCAGCCAGCCGAGCGCGAGGCCCTGCCACCTTCACAGTGGGCCGGTCGCAAGCTAGATTATCGCGAAGAAGAAAAACGCAGAAAAGAAGAAGAAGCAGCCAAGGCCCTCAAAGCCATTGAAGAGCAAAAGAAACAAGCAGAAGCAGCTAAACGGGCGGAGCAAGCCCAAGTTAACGCCTCTAAACAAGTGCTACAGAGTGCCATTGATGCAAACAATCATGGCTATGCCTTAGGTCGAGCCGGTCGCTGGAACGAAGCAATTGCTCAGCACGAATTGGCTTGCAAGCTCGATCCTAGCAATAAGCAATTCCGCACAAACTTATCGGCGGCAAGGGTCGGCTATGGTCAGGTGCGCTTAGCTCAAAAGGACTACAGTGGGGCAGCCCATCTCTTCCGCAAAGCTTTGACAGCAGCTCACGACAATGCCACGGCGGCAAAATTATTGAGTGAAGCGATTCAAAGAGCTGGCTTAGACCCTACTCTCGCTGAAAACCGCTTAGGCATTGGCGACCAGTTGGCTGCTTCTGGCGACCTTGATGGTGCCATGATCGAATATCAACAAGCCATGCAACTCGACCCAGGAGCACGCACCTACGTTAAGATGGGTGACATGTCGATGCGCTATGGCCAAGCCACAAACGCTCTCAACTGGTACCGTCAAGCGGTAGTAAAAGACACTAATTATGGGCCAGCCCATCGTCAGCTCGGCCTCATTTATATGATGCAAAAAGATTACACTTCAGCGGCGGCCTCGCTACGCAAGGCCGTAATTCTTGACGCCAAAGACAATGCCGCTGGCCTTGCTTTAATAGATATCTGGCGCAAGCAAGTTTCAATGAATCCAGAGCTTGCTGAAAACCATCTGGGTCTGGCAGGAGCTTTTCAACTGACCGGTGATTACCAGTCGGCGGCG
>CALRJJ020000718.1:0-3185 GCA_943367505.1 Flavobacterium psychrophilum
GCTGCTGCGGTCTGCCAGTATCTATGTACAAAATTTTGATTGATGGCCTAGCCCGCCTTACTACCGGACAAATTAGCTCAGAGCAATTGCAGCAGCGCGTGCGCAACGCCCGCATGGAGAATACTCTGACTGGTTCTGTTGGCGCTGCCAGCCAATCTCTTAAATTCGCTCACAGCACCTTAGGTTTTGCTATCTACGCCAACAACCGCGACATCCTTGAAGTACTAGACCTCCTGGTTCAGTCTAATTGTCTAAGTGAAGTAACGGCGCTGGGTTTGATGGAAGCCGCTTTGCAAAATAGACTTTCCTTTGAATCGGTTTGGGACGAATGTTCACCAATTCCAGCTGTGGTTCTGCAAAAAGCCAGAGCCTTGCATAGCTTAGTTGGTGTCGGCCAAATGACTCCACAGCAAGCTGTGGGACATTTGAGAGAATTCAGCCTGGCCCGCTAAAGCTAACTTTATGCCAGTTAAAGCTATCATTTGAAACTGTCACTATATTTAGTGGCAGTTTTTTTCTCTTTTGCTGTAATAAAAAGAGCAGAGATCATCCTCTGCTCTTACCATGATTATTCTGTAACTAAGAAACTTATTTTGAGAAGACTAGGCAGCCACTAAGTCGACGTTATAGCTCAATCTAACAAAGTCATATTCCACTCTAATTGAAACTGTGTTCTGGGTTGCGAATTCGAGACGGACGCGGCCAAGATTGTTGGCGCTATATTCGCTCCAGTGCTCAGGCACCGAGACGATAACATTTTCGGGACCCCACTCTTCAACATAAGCTTTGAGCACTTGGCAGAGTTTTTCTTCATCGGCTGGGTGGTTGAACATACTCATCATGGTGTTGCTGCCTCTTAGTTGTATAAAGAGTGTAGTGAGGCGGGAAGCAATCAGCAATTGGTGGTAATCCCACAGGTTTCGTAAAATGCCCAAAGTTTCTCTTGGCGAAACTTTAGCGCAGGCTAATCAGGTCGGCCTCTAAAGCGACACAGTCGATATAGCGCTCGCTTACATCTTTTGCCGTAGCTTTGGCCAGGATTTTCTTCATACTTTCGCTCACAGCGCTCACTATTGCTGCTTGCGACTGAGAGGCAATTGTAGGTTGGGTCAAGGTTTCGCAGTCTAGTGCTGTGAGCATAAAGTAGAGAGTGCAGCCAATTGAATAGATATCGCTTTGGGGCGAGTCATAACCAGCGTACTGCTCCGGTGCCACATAGCCTTCCTTGCCGCATACTTTTGACTTTCTCTCTTTCGAGTAGAAGTGAGCGACAGTAAAGTCGATGACACAGACGGTGCCATCTTTTTTCAAAATCAGATTCTCTGGGGTGAGATCGCCGTGAATGATTGCTGGTGAGAAGGAGTGCATGTAGCTCATCACCTGGCAGAGTGAAATGGCAATTTCTCTGGCTTCAGCCTCTGAAAATGCGCCTCTGTTGCTGACTAAATCGTGTATGGGTGTTCCTTCTACGAATTCAAGTACGAGGTAGCCCCGGTGATCTTCTTCGAAACAGTCGAGTAGTTTCACAACTCCCGGATGCTTGAGCTTGGCTAAAATATTCGCTTCGCTTTTATGTATCTCTTTTTCTGTTGTGACATCAACTTGCGTGGGCAGTATGTATTCTTTTAGTACTACTCTGTGCTCAGAGTTTTCATTGTTCTTATTGGCCAAATAGGCCCGGCCCTGGCCCCCGGCACCGAGTTGCCTGGTTATGGTGTAGAGGTTATCGGCTAGGCTATCGCCACCATCAAGAATGGATGTTCTCTTGCGTTTGCCGGCGCTATCCAAAGTTTCTAACCAGAGATTGGTATAACGCAGCATATGACTGGTTTCTAAATCATCTGGCCGTGCTAGCTTAAGTCTTGCCTCGGGGGCAAACTTGATCAGGCTCTCAATAATCTCTTCTCGCGATACCCAGCGAAAAGCATTGGCGCTCGTTAGTTTGAACGATACATTGAGACTTGAGTTAATGATAAACCATTGTTTGAAATGACCACTGCTGTCTAATTTGCCGCGTTCTTCGACCGATATAATTTCTTTCCAGTTAATCAGATAATCTACCGATTCGAAGGCGGCGTCTTCCATGCGACCGATTGATAGGCCGCGTTCGGTAATGGCCAATATATTGAGTAGCCTGTGCTGTCTGCGATAGTTTAAAAATAGTGTCGTACCAGCGACGAAGATGGCAAGAATGGCCCAGGCTATGGCCTGGTGCTTATCGATAATGGCCAAGTAGGAGTGGTTTATCAGCAGTATCGAATAGATGTATAAAGCTGGTATGAGAACTATAAGTGAGTTTCTGCCGAGCTTAGAATAGTCTTCCGGCACACAGGTCAATTCTTCTGGGTGTCTTTGAGCTTGAGGCTGAGATTGAAACTTATCCTTCAGCATGGCTTACTCTGCTTCTGTGGAGTGATTCAAGGCGGTCGATAATTTCTTTGGTGCGAATGGTTCTATCTTTTAATTCAAGCTTGAGGCAGTCATCGACTAGCTTTCTCAGATTGATTGACTTGATTGGGCCATCCTTTGGTAAGACATTTTCTTCATAGGGCTGCGGGTTTTTGCCGGTGGCCAGACAGTACATTAGGCCACCGAAGGCGTAGATATCACTAGCGCGGTTGGCCCTGCCTTTAATTTGCTCCGGTGGCATGAAAGCAATTTTGCCCACAACTGTTCCCGTGGCTGTGCCTAAGAAAACGCTTGAGGCACCGAAATCAATTAGTCTAATTTTTGCGTCTTCAGAGATGATGACATTTTCTGGAGTGAAATCGCGATGAATTATGGGCGGCTCCATATTGTGCAAAAAATCGAGAATCTGGGCCATCTGTAGGCCCCAATCGATGATTGTTTTTTCGCTCAGGGGGCCGTGTCTGTCGACAAAATTGCGCAGGGTTTTGCCCTTAATATGCTCAAGCAGTAGATAGTGGCGGTTATCTTCCACAAAATAGTCGAAAATTTTGACTATGCGTGGATGCGAAATTGTGGTTAAAAGAGTGGCTTCGCGCTCAAACAATTCAACGGCCTTGCGAAATTTGTCAGTGTCACGGGGGCCGGAGAAAACTGATTCTTTTAGCACCACCGGCCCTAGTTGGTCGTCTTTGGCCAGGTAGACCGCCGACATTCCGCCACTAGCCACTTGCGCCAGCACAGTGATACTTTGCTTTAATCTCTGCCCTTGCTCTAAG
>CALRJJ020000719.1:0-3185 GCA_943367505.1 Flavobacterium psychrophilum
GTGATTTTCAATTTCAATCTCTCTTTTTGCTATGTAGAGCAGCAGCAAGCCGGCTTCAATCAGGCGTCTCGACTTGTCTTGCTGATTCGATTTTAAGAGTTCAATGGCTTGATTGAACATTTTGACAATGCCAATCAGTTGCAATTTACCGCTTTCACTGACCACGCAATTGCTGAATTCAATCGCCATTTTTGTCTTTATGATTGCCCCTGAAAGCTCTAGGGCTCGATACTCTATGGTGTTCTTTTCGAAATTTGGCAGGCAGCTTTCTTGCTGTTCGCTATTTAATTGCTGCTTTGCTAACTCTAGTCGGAATAGTCCAAATTCGATGCGTCGAATGCATTCGCTATTGTTCTGTTTGTTATCAAATTTGCTGTTGACCAGGGCGGCATTGCAATCTTCTTCGGCCATGAAGATGTGTTTTCTAACAAGGGCACTAAGGGCGTCTTCTCGGCCTTGAATTAGTTCATTTACTTGGCCAATTGTTCTTACTAGCTGATCTATTTTTGCCTCTGGGGTCCTTTGTTTGAGCCATTCCAATAGCTTTTTTGGCAATTTGAAAGGCATGGCTATTGCATGCTCTCGTCTGTGGCTAATTTCTCTATGTCAGCACGAAGAAGGAGAATTTTCTGTTCAAGTTGATAGAGGAGATCTGCGGCTGTATCTTCCCAGGGAAGGGAAATTTCACTTAGCTCCAGGTAATCGCTTTCGCCCAGTATGTGCTCGACTGCTTCTGCCTCTAAAATCTGTCGACCAAAGTCAGCATATAGCCAGGCTGTGCCAGCCCGGTCAAAACTCTCTTGTGTCTGGCCGTTAAATAAGCTGTCTAAGGCTGTTTGTAGTTCATTTCTAGCATTCTCAATGCAGCTGGCAATCAACTCATTTTGGCGATAGGTTGTGGTATTGAATTTGTCAGTAAGTTGCGCCAGGGCTAGTTCGACTGTGGCTAATCGTTCCTTGACTTGATTCTTGCTTGGCTGCTGTTTTGTCGCCACCAATTACACCGCTTTGTTCGGCTCAGAAAGAGTGTAGGTCAAAACCAAGTCATTTTCTATTTGTGAGTAGGCCAGGTATTTGCCAGCTCCGTTGCCGCCGCTAATAACAATCAGGTCGCTGGCTGGGTCCGATTCTAGAATCTCGAACTTACTTGCTTCAAACTTGCCGAGATTGGCTTTGTACATAGATTCTTTTGCCGTCCAGATTCTTGTTATTTCGGCATTGAGAGCTGCACTAGGGTACGAAGCAAGATGTTTGAGCTCTGAGGGTTGCATAAATGACGAGGCGAAATCAGTATCTCTTGGGCTGATTGTTTCAGCATCTATACCAGGATTGCCCGGGTGATTTGGGTCGACAAATGTAGCCAAGGCGATACCTTTGCCATTTGTGTGTGTGATCGAAATGGCAACGGCCGGAATTGCTTTGTCTTTGATTATGGCGTAGGGCGAGCGATCAGTGTGGCTGTGAATTTCTACGTCATGAGGTCCGAGGTTGCGACCGAGGCCATTTTTTACTAGCATTCTTACTGCGTCTTTGGCCGCAATACGACCTAGCAGCCAGTCGATTTTACGCTTCTTCGATTGACCGATTCGCCATTGGCCCAGTTCGTTTTTGCTTAGTAAATAGTCTAGGCACCACTCTAAAATTACATCGTCATCGTTTAGTACATCTTGCGAAACTTGCACTATGGCGCAGCGTTCTCGCAACTGCTTGTTTAAAAGTTCAGTGGTTAAAATGCTTGAGCCGAGAAATGACGTAGATGGGCTGGCGACAAAGTTCTGCCAGGTATCACTTAAGACGACGCGCCGACTATTGATACTGTTGATTCGCAGTGCTACCTGCCCAGCGCTCACTACTTCGACCTCGGCCTCGGTGGCCCTTTCTGAGAGTGCAGGTAAGGTGGCCGCCACTTCTACTTCGGCGGCCAGGTCTGCTGGGTTTAAGTAAAAGTCGATAGACTCAATGAAGAACGGCAGCAGCGCTGTGGCTGAGAGATTTTTCTCGTAGAGATAGAAGAGCACAAATTGACTAGAGTTGTCTAACAGCAAAGGGTTCAGTAGAAAATTGGCACTGGCTAAATTGGGCATCCAGTCTGCCGCTGCACTCGCATTTGCCTTGCCAGCGATGGCTTTATTTCCCACCTTATCTAGTGATTTGACTGCTTGCATACTGGGGCCATGGAACATTGTTTTAGGCCCGTAGAGCTGAGTTTGCTCTTTGAGATTACTGGCTGCCGGGCCTGAAACTACTAGAGGCGCTTTTGCCCTTTGACTAGAGTATTGAGGGGCATAGTCGGGGGCAAAGACATAGTCGGCCATCATCAGTACGGTGTCTGCCGTTTCGGCCTCGGTCATTTCTACGTGAACTCGACCGTCCGAGCCAGTTACGGTCATTTTTAGCGATAGCTCGTTTTGATCTACCACCAGCCGTCTAAAGGCTTTGACCTGCTCTAGTCTGACAATTACGTCGTTCTTGCCGCCATAATTGGTATTGCTATGGTGCGCCATGGCCGCTTCTGCCATGATTTCTAGTGAAACCATAAGTGGTACTAAGTGCACTCTGGTATTTTCTACAGTGCTTACTGTGCCGCCAATGGCATGGTCAAGTAAATAGAGGTCGGTGTTAAGGTTCAGGCTGAGAAAGAACTCGCTGCTATCACCGTTGGGAAAAACTTGACAGCGTTTGAGAAAAGGCAGTTCTTCATTTGGTTCTTCAGTAAATTCCGTTTGCCCGTCTATATTTTCAATATAGCTGCGCATTACTTGTTCTGAGACAGCGCTGATGCGGCTATAAAATTCGGCATTAGTATTGAGGAAGCTCTGCACTACCAGGTCTTGCTCAGACGATTCATCCTCATCATATTGATCATACTCGGTAATCGCTAATGGCTCTTCCTCGATAGCCGTGTATTCGCTTTCTTCAGGCCGTCTTTTTCTAGCTCTTCTTGGCGAGTGCTCTTGCTCTTCTGGAGCTAGATGTACTTCTGGTAATTTGCTACTGTCGATCTTCAATCCGGCATAAGCTAAAAGAAGTGGCGTGCCACGGCTGACAGTCTTGCTCGCGGGCGTCTGCCAGTCGACTATTAGTGGTTCTCGGCGCTGGTAGAGATAGTCGAGCTTGGCTGGTACTTCTTGCACAAATAGTGCGGCAAGAAGATGATGGATTTGGGTCAAGCCTGACTTGGAGAC
>CALRJJ020000720.1:0-3183 GCA_943367505.1 Flavobacterium psychrophilum
CAACTATTTTTTTCGCTACTTCAATGAGAATCCAGCCGCCCAGTATGCCACCGACCAACGACTTGCCAGCCAAGAGCAACTGCCAGTTGTTGAGATTTTGCATAAAGAACGATGGATCTTCAAGCAAATAAAGGGTTTTGCTGCCGATAGCTGCACCCAACATACCGCCGAGCAATACGGGAACCCGCTGTTTAAAGGTCAGCGTATCTCTCTTCTTAAGCTTGAGGTAGAGGCGAAAGGCAATCCAAAAGGCAAAAGCCTCAAGCACTAGATGATAGACCGGAGGGAAATTGCCAATGTGCATACTTAGGCCTATCTTTTTTTTTGAGTCTTAAGAAAACGGATTGAGCTTATCTAAGGCTGGATTTTGTGAGACGTTTTCGAGACAGTATTGCTGCAAATAATGGAAAGCAACAATAACTAGGGCATGAGTAATCATGCCGTTTTTGATCAGGCGCGGAATATCTTTAAGTGGAACGAGTCGAATTGCCACTTCTTCAGTGCTATCGAAGCTAGGAATATGAGTTTGTTTGACGTTCAGAGTTAGGTAGGTATCGCAAATATTGCTCTGTATGGCAGGATTTGGATGGTTGCGCCCCAGAAAAATCAAAGCTTCACCGCTGCAACCAGTTTCTTCTAGCAGTTCTCTTTCACCGGCAATTAAAGAACTAGCGTCTTCGGCATCAATCATGCCACCAGGAATTTCTAAGGTAACTTGCTCAATACCATGACGATATTGTTCGATTAAGACAACCTGATAATCAGGGGTTACGGCAATGACATTAACCCAATCAGTAGGTTTGAAAACAAAAAAGTCGTGGGTCTCGCTGACACCTTCAGTAGTGCGCTGTGAAATTTGCTTGTGAACGGTAAAAACTCGACAGTCAGCAACCAGTTCTTTATTGATAGTGGTCCAGTGGCGTACTTTTAAATTTAACTGACTGCTAGAACTTGGCAAAATAACTCCGTGGTCAGCGACCGCTTTCTCTCTTTCTCTGTCTATAGCTACCTTGTCAATTATATCTGTAAACAAAAAAATGTTGCCATCCGAAAGGGGATGGCAACAATATAACTTCTGGCTATAGCTTGCTTGAATTGCTGAAAATTTTTGCAGTTAGGCTATTTTAGAAGCCTTTCTTTTGAGCTCACTGACGAGATCTTCTTGGCCGAGAATATAGCCACGGCGAGCTTGATCATCGGCATAGTTGATAATTGATTCGGTCAAAGCATTGAGCATAGACATGGGCACAAACTCACTGACTTGATTGAGCAGACGCTCGGTGGCAAGCCATTCTTCAGTATTCAGTGGAATGGCATCATCAAGACGAGCAATTACTGTGTAGTTCTGAAGTTTGTCTACTTTAGCGTTCATTGTTTTCACCTTATTAAGCTATTTGCCAGGAAATTTAAAAAATGTCAGTGGAAAACAAGACCCTCAGCTGGGGCCTTCGCGTTGTCTACTGTTCTTGAAATCCTTACTACTCCGTTCAGACTAGGTCCGAACGTTGTGTTTGTTTCTCTGCATTTCTTATGCCCGCTAAACTTCCAATTAACCCTGAAATTTAGTTATCAAGCGGAAACTTTCTTTTTTACTGGTTTTCAACAGCTTTGTAAGAACGAACGAAAGCCTCAGCCTGAGCCACGTTCATCACTTCCTTAATTTCTTGAGCTTCAGTGAGCGAATTGAGAATTTCACCGATAATTGGACCCGGTTTTATCCCCAATATCCTCATTACATCCGCCCCGTCCATCAACTTGGGCAATTTCTTTGTGGCTTCTATATAAGCCGGATATCCATTCATCAAATCTACTAGGCACTGCTCTAGACGGTCACGTTCAGCGGCGAGCCCAGCGCCACAGGTAGCTCCAAAATCAGCAAAAGCCAACATCATCAGCTCAGGTACTTCTTCGCCCACCGTGCGATAGAAACGATTGAGGGCCTTAGGACTGGGTGTACCGGTGTGGAAGAGATGACCAGGCCGAAGATGCCAGAGCACCAGCCTCTCAACGAAGCGAGTCATGGTCTTAGACCATTTTTCTCTATCAGCCAGAGGGCGAATCATCTCGGCACCGAGCTTGTCATGGCCAATAAACGTGTGACGACCTTCCTCAGTAATCTCCCAAGTATCGGGCTTGCCAATGTCATGCAAGAGTGCCGCTATCTTGGTTGCTGCTAGCCTTGTCACCCCAGGCACCAGGGGCAGATGGGCCGACTGCTGCACCCAATCAGGCAGAGCCTGAAATCTATTTTCTAGCTGAGGGATAGTTTCAACACTATGATCGAACAAAGCAAGGTGATGAAAGCTGTTAGCAGTTACTCGGCGACAGTCTTTCAATTCGGGATAGATTTCTTCTAGCAAGCCTATTTCGCCCATCTCGACAATAAGACGGGCCACTTTCTCACAGTTCATCAAAGTAAAAAATTCATACGATATGCGCTCGCGAGCAACCTGCCCAAGCAGCTTGGCATGCTGCTTTAGATAGCCACGAGTAACCGGTTCAATCTCAGCACCAAGATAGGCAGCAAAGCGATAAGCTCGGAGCACCCGTAGTGGATCATCCACAAGAACGCTCTCCGACACAGCGCGAATGATGTTTTCTCTAAGATCTTGCAAACCGCCAGTAGGATCGAGCACCACTTCAGGTTGCTCCGGATCAAACACAATGGCATTAACAGTGAAATCACGACGCAAAATATCGCGCTCAAGACTGCCTTCAATACAGCCGGCAAAATCGAGATAAGTTTGGGGCTCAGAAGGTTCACTGGGCACTAGAACCACCCGAGCAATGTCGTTAGACTGATCAAGCAGGACGAAGTGACCAGCCAGAGCGTCGGCCACCACCTGGGCCAAACTGATTGCCGGGTTAGGCTTAGTTTCGACCGCGTTACTCTGACTAGAATCAGGCATCACAGCGAAGTCAAAATCTATTGCCCCAGCCTCTCCCTTAAGGGATTGAGCTGGTTTTCGGCCTACATCAATAGCGTCACGAACGGCACCACCAACCAGATAGGCCTTAACGCCTGCGGCGCTAGCAATTGAAAAAATCTGCCGAACGACGTCGACCTCAAGGGGGCTGCGTCCAGGCAGAAAACTGACTTTAGTGCCCAGCATTGCCAACTTCCAATTAGTTTAGGTTGTCCATATTTCCGGACTCCATCAAGTCTTTCTCTGCTTTCGAAAT
>CALRJJ020000721.1:0-3158 GCA_943367505.1 Flavobacterium psychrophilum
TTTCAGTATCAAGCGAAGAGTGCATCAAAGCCAGAGCAGAGAAAGTTACCTGTGACGCATCGGTATCACTAGGCGTAGCCAACCAATACAATTCAGCAGCAGAGCAAAGCTGGCTGCAGCACGTCAGCCCAGCTCAACAGCAGCAGATCATCGAACATGGTATGCGCAACACCCAGAGAATATCTGACAACGCTGTCGCCAAGAGTGGCGAATGCACGAAAGTAAATCAACCAGAAGAAGCACAAGAGCAACCACGCGAAGTAATCATTCAAAAAGTCGACACTAGCAATCTAGCGACCAAAGAAGAGCTACAACAAGCTGAAGAACGCTCTACCCATCGCGTCAATCAAGCCTTTAAGCACGCGCAACAAAAGTAAAAGCTAAGCAACTGTATCATGGGTAACCGAAACATGGACAAACATCATGAGACACGAGCTAGCTCAGCGCAAGAACTTAGCTTCGACCAGCTTTTGGACTCAATGTCTCCCAGAGAGATTAGGGCCAGAATTCGCTCATTTGCCAAAGAAGAGGAGGAGCAAAAGCGGAAAGATGAGCACGCCCATAGAGAGAAGCAGCATGATTCTCGCAGAGATAAAGAACCAAAAGAACTTACTTTTGACGAAGCACTTGAAACTATGTCGCCCAGGGAGATTAGGGCAAGAATCAGAGAAGTAGCAAAAGAAGTAAAAGCCGATGAGCTAGCAAGACAAGCTGAAGAACAAAAAAGAAAAGATGAAGCAAAACTGCCCAATAATGGGCAAGAAAGCCTAAGAATAGAACAGAGCAAGAGCGACAAGCCTTTTCATATGACCTATGACAAGGCTTCGAACTCATACATCACCGATGATGGCTATGTTCTTAATGCCGGTCCAAAAATTGAGCGACTATCTGGCTATATGCTGCAAGATGAACTCAATCGCATTGCCGAGCTACAAGCGAAGAGCGACAAGAGCAACCCAACCTTGAGAAGCGCAAGCAAAATCGACCCATTGATAGACCTGCCTAACAGTAATCTCGACTATAAGACGCTGGCAACCGGCGTACCCGTAAGAAGTCTCTACAGCAACGGCGGTAGTGCTTGCAGTGAGATGTCTGTAACAGTCGATGCTAGGGTGATTGGCATTGCCGCCGGTAGCCTTACTATCTACGACAAACAAAATGACGAGTGTCGCCTCGCCCAAACAGTTCAACAAGCCTGCACAATGACCGAACTACTGGCACTAGATGTGAAGAATTCATCGAGTGTAGAAGAAATGATGATGAAATCAGACACAGTGGTGACCTCATCTGAATTCTGCGCCGAAACTATCGAATCAGTAGCAAAAGAGAAAGAACGGCTGCGTCGCGAGGAGTAGCGCTTCAGTAATTACTTATAGTCAGCCTGCAGCTATGGCTGACCCACTACTTTGCTGAGTGAATTGACACCAGTGTGCATAAGCTTGTTTGGATGCTTGGATTCATAGCGCTTTGCTTGCCGCCAAATCTCTTTGCCAATCTTGGCTTTAACCGACTGCTTATTAGCAGTAGCCACACCAGGCACCACTGCCGTTGGTTGACCTGGTTGGGCCAAATTGCCCGTACCGGAGCTAAGAGAGTTAAGGGTGGCTGCAGGATTATTTGTAACTGGTGCAGTAGAGTCGCTCTTAGAGAAAACTTGCTGTAAGGCATTCTTGAACGAGCTGGTTTTCGAAGTGGTTGTCGTAGTCGTGCTGGTAGTTGTGCCTGGACCAGCCGCACCAGATGAAGTGACATTGTGAATCTGCGAATTGATTAGATTGGCAGCTGAGCCCTTAATACCAATCTTGCCGCCGTATTTAGTAATAGCGTTTTCGATGTCGTTAGCAAATGAGGCCTGAGCACAAACCAAGCTGATTGCCGCTGGAACTAAATAGAAGCGACGTTTCATAAAGACGACCTCCGAAAAACAAAGAAGACCCTAAACTGAACAAAAGACAATCTCTAATTTTGAGTAATTTACCCAGCAAAAGCGCGTGCTAACATGACCAAAACATAGATTATATGGGTTTTGGACCATGGTTAAAGGGCACCCCTCCGTTAAACAACAAGTTAGTTGGTTTCTTGCCACAGCAACAATAACCTTTTGTGCAACATCAATAATGGCGCCAGCGGCCTTGGCGCAAGCCGCCCTTGACGTGCCCTTTGACGGACCATTTGAGGGGCCATTCGAGGGCCCTATCTTCACTCCTCCTGAGGTCACACCACCTCCGCCGCCAGTCACTCCGCCGCCACCTCCGCCTCTGGTCTTTCCCACCACCCCACCAGGGGTCTTCAGACCACCAATTGTTGTGCCCACCGACGTCACCAGCCCCTTTGTTTCAGGAGTGCCCTTCACTCCCTCAGCCAATGCCGCCTTAAACGGCATTCAAAAGCTTCAAGAACAGTCTTTCCCCCGCGAAAACCCTAAGGCCGATGATCCTGACGGCATCCTCGTGAAGTGGCTCCCTGACACCATTTATACTAAACCGCAAAATAACATTGTCAAACTAACTTCCGGTCAAATACTGATTTCTATTAAAAGCCCAGCAAGACAGGCGAGCTTAATTACAGCCTTTGGCACAGTTGCTTTAACCGCAAATGCCGACATATTGGCGAGTTTTGAAGATGGTATCTTGCGCCTCAAGAACATGGACGGCGTTGGTCTTAAGGTCAAAGTAAAGCTCTCTAGCGGTCACTTCGCGGGGCAGAAACCAATCATTGTCTCGGTTGCCCCTGGTTATGAATTTACTGCCAGCGATCATGTGCTCAAGCGCTCCGAGCTCCGGCCTAAAGATGGTATTGCTAGACGATTTGTCAAAGTGTTGGAGCAAGGGCAATTAGCTATAGCAGAGTTTTCTCCAGCCAGTGCCATCACCAGCAGTGCCCTACTGGTAGACTTGCGGCAGAGCGTCAATGGCGTTAAAGAACGACGAGTAATCTCAGACATGTCAAAAATGGCTGCTGTCTTGAACTACAAGATGGGCGAAAGCGGCTTTGTTGAAACAAGAGATGAAGGAAATACCAGACTAGCTGGCAGCAGCAGCAAACTAAACTTATGATTTCCAGAGTGGTTCTTCAACAGTGCCGTAGAAGAGCACCATGCCACTTATGTCATCCTGAATGACATAAACGAACGGACGATCCAGTATCAGTTCAAATTT
>CALRJJ020000722.1:0-3154 GCA_943367505.1 Flavobacterium psychrophilum
CAACTATTGCTCTAACATTTTGGGCGTCTATGTCTTCTCCGCCAGCGGTTTCCATCTCTGGTGAAGCGATTATATTGTCTGCCCGGGAGGATACTGCTGCCAGTACAGCCGCATTACCCATCGAGCAGGCATCAAAGTCAACTAAATCAAGTTTTTCTCGTCCGCTACTGGCTAGTCCATTTTTGATGGCGGCATCCATTTCTTCCAGAGAGGCGCGGCCGGTATCTCCGGAAACTCCATGGGGGCCGCCGCCGTGGCCTTGAGCAAAGAGAGCGAGATGTTCGGAAGGAGCTTGGCGGCCGGCGATGTTGAGTAGCGCTTCTGTATCAGCTGCAACGCCTTGAGATGGCCGAGTCGGTAATTCCTGAATCTGGCCGTCGTGGATGAGATAGGTGTGAATCAACATGCCGCTAGCGCCAGAGTCTTTGCCCGAGGCGCTCAAGGAGGCGTGAGCTTGGCCATCAGTTACCTGGCTGTTGCTGTTTGCTGCCGCTGGGTTTGTTTCGCCAGATTCTGGTCTCTGAGCATTTTGCACCACTAGGGTGACAGGTTTGCCTACGGTTGTAGTGGCTAGCTCTAAAAGCTCGGCTGTTTTATTACGGGCTCCTGCATAAACGCGTTCTCCCTCAGTATTTGAGTCGCTTGCAGACTGGTGATCTTGGGTGGTAGTAAGGTTAAAGGCCAAGGTCCACTGTGCTCGCGGCAAGACCGTGTCGGCCGTGATTGGCTTGGGCTGTTCGACCAGGGCTTCTGTTCTTTCGCTCTGGTTGCTTACAATGCTTGTATAGGGGTTGGTCAGTTCTATTGAGCCGTTTGGTTCTTGCGGTTTTTTCGGTACTTCACAGCTGCTTTTGCCGCTGGCCAAGCAGTCGAAATATTGACTGCGCAAATTGGCAGCACTATCCGGCTTACTTTCTAGCGGCTTGGCGCCTTCCAGCGGCTGCTCGTGCTGCTCCGTTTGTCTGATGTTCTCTGAGCCTGTTGCCATATTTACTAAATCCTAGACCCTAATATTAAGCCCTCTGTGTATACAGCTTAATCTGCGTTTGTAGACATCATCTAGACATGAATTAGGCATTTGAGAGACGTGGCATTTGACCGAGATTGGGTAAAAGATCACTATGAACTGTAAAACCGTACACAGTATTGTCGCTTGCCTCTGTCTTCTGTCGCTCGCGGCCGGAGCAACTGTCAATGAGCAGGCGGCAGCGAAGAAAGCTTCGAAATCGAAGAGTGCTAAACCGAAGACCCCACCCAAGTCTTTTCAGTTGGGCTGGCAAGAATTCCAAAACAAACGCTTTGGCCCAGCTGCTGAACAGTTTGAGCTAGCTGATCGCTCTGGCTTTTGCAATGACATGACCCATTATTATTTGGGTCTCTGCTACCACAATCTCAATCAAACTCAGCGCGCCATTGACCATTATTCTTGGGTAGCCTCTTACAGTAAAAATCCAATTCTGCGTTATCAGGCCCAGTCTGGTTATGCACAAGTGGCCAAATATGCTGGTAGTCGCACTTATGCTGGTAATGGCAATGTCTTTACTGGCTTCAGCTATCGCGGCGGCGGTGGTGGTTCTTCTATGAGTTCTGGCGGTGGCTGACGGTGAATTTTGGCGCTAGTTTAGCGCTTTCGATCTTCCGCAGGAGCTAGGATGAAGTGCGGCATAGGCGACACTGGAAGGCACGCCGGTTGGCTTTTCTGTGTTTTGCGATTGCTACCATTCGGCTCTGATAACCAAGCAAGATTTCTTACCAGATGGTGGTGAAGACGGATTGTCTGTGTTTGTGAGCGTATCGTCGTATCCCATAGCTATAGATGTTTTGAAGCCCATGCCTTCAATTGCTTTCGAGATTCTTTGCTCTTCTTCAGTTAAGGAGATTTCGCTTCTGTCTGAACTAGCAATAGCGGTATTGCCTGATCCACTTGGGCTTTGTTTGAGGCAGAGCACATCAACTGAATAATTTCCTTCATTGGCTGATTCAATTGCCAAATGTGGCAATTGAAGAAGGCGGTCGTCATTGCGGTCTCGTTCTTCTTGCCGAGCTTTTGCTTCCAAGTTGTCATAATATGCATCTTGCTCGTCTCTCGCTTTTCTGGTCAGCTCTTGCAATTCGCGCATGTCTACCTTCGGAAAAATTGTCGAGTCTTTTTGTTCTTCTTCATTAGCTTCTCTATATCTTCCTCCGCCGCCTAGTAAAATTTCCTCAGAGCGACTTGTGCCAGAATCTCTGTGCTTGTAATAGGCATCGGCGAATAAAGCGCTATTGCTGTTTGCTAGCTCCGGCTGGGTGATTCTCTCTGAAAGGGGGCTATCGGTGATTGGCATATGTGCTCCTCAGAAAATAGTAAATGCGTCAATGCAGTCACTATAGCCGGAGAGGGAGAACCGATTGGTGACGGAGCCGTGACCATTCTGTGACTAATTTGTACTAGTGTGGCAGTCCAAAAACAAAATAGAACATGCACATGCAAGCTAGTATCCAGGCTCCGAGAGATACTTCTTTGCCTCGGCCGGTCAGGCTTTTAATGACTGCGTAAAGTACTAGCCCGGCGGTTAATCCATTGGCAATACTGTAGGTGAAAATCATCATGGCGATGGTGGCAAAAGAAGGAAAAGCTTCGGTCAAATCATCCACATCAATTTTGCGCAGGGAATTGAGCATCAGCAGGCCCACGCAAATTAGTGCTGGGCCATAGGCATACTTGAGATGTTGTAGTGGTGCTAGAAGTGGAATGCAAAACAGTGCAGCTGCAAAAAAGAGGGCAGTAAAGACTGAAGCTAAGCCAGTTCTGGCACCTTCTCTTATGCCAGCCGCTGACTCAATAAAGGCACCACTAGTTGATGAGCCAATTAGAGCCGATAAGATGCAAGAGCAAGCATCGACAATCATTGGCTTCTCGATGTCTGTTAAATTGCCGTCCTCATCTACCATGCCGCAATTAGCACCAACACCAACGATAGTGCTCAAGGTATCAAGGAAACTCATGAGAAATAGTGTCAGTAGTATCGGCAAGAAACTAAGTTTCAAGGTCGAGGCAATGTCGAGTTTTAAAAATATAGGTTCTAAACTCAGGTCGCCTTGAAATGGCATTGAGAAAACGGCTTTGGGAAGTTCGCCGACGTTGAAGGCAAAACCCAGTGCAGCTGTGGCG
>CALRJJ020000723.1:0-3147 GCA_943367505.1 Flavobacterium psychrophilum
GCAATGGCAATATGGTCACGACTTGGTACTTCGCCCACCGATAGTACTAACAAGAATGCTGCTCGATGGCATGCGCAAGAGAAACTATGGCCGTGTCATCTACATTGGTTCTACTTTTGGCATCGAAGCTGAAGCAAGCTCAGTTGTTCAAAGCACCTTGCGCACCGGGCTCAACGCCCTAGCTAAATGCATAGCCACCGAAGTCGCTGCCGACGGCGTCACCGTGAACGTAGTTTGCCCTGGTCTGTTCGATACACCACTAGTTTACGAACTAGCTAAGCAGTACGCTACAACTCACGGTGTTTCAGCCCAAGAAGTAGTAAATGCCTGGAAGTACTCAGCGCCCGTGAAAAAATTCGGAAAAGCTGAAGATCTCGGGGCCTTAATTGCTTTCCTGGCATCTCCCAAGGGCGAATTCATCACCGGCACTGCTATCACCATAGATGGTGGCGCAGTTAAGCAGTACTAGAATAGTTTCAAAAATGGTTAGAACTAAAATATTCATAGCCTCTTTAGCACTGCTGCTCAGTAGCACGGCTCCAGCCCTAGCTGATCGCGATGATGACTATGCTGATGGAGTAGAAGCTTACAATCGCGGCAACTACCGCGTCGCTAATCAATACTTTCTTGATGCCATGAAAGAAGGCAATTCAAATGCCATCGTCATGCTTTACTTAGCGCACTCTTACGCTGCCCAGGGGCAGTACAAACTGGCACTACCGGTATACCGCAATATCCGCGATAGCTTTAGAGGAACGCCAGAAGCGGCACAAGCGGCCAGTTGCGTGCTGCGCTTAGAAAATCCGGCAACCTTCGCCGCTCAAAAGAGTCAGAGTCAAAGCAGTACTTTCTATAATCGTGTCAAAGCATATCCCGCTAAAAAAGGACACGCCGCAGTTAGCAAAGCGACCATAGACACCGTAAAAAAAGCAATTCTCGGTATGCCCAGAGCAATTTATCAAATTCTCGATACTGCTGAAATCACAGTAAGCGTAGCGCCATCAGCTCAAGATAAATTGGAGGCAAACTCAAAGCTGCAAGAGGCTGCCATTTTAAATGGCAAAGAAATCACAGTATTTGAAAACCTGATGATAGCTGGCAAAGCCAAAGCCTTTTCTCCAGGTGAAATAAAGGAAGCTTTCCTCAAGCAAATAGGCAATGCCATAGAGCAAAGCAGCGGCGGCTTAGCTCGCGATCCCGATTTTCACGCCGCCTTCATGCTTGACTCCCGTAACCTGCCAGCAAACATCGAAGAGACTCTGCCTTTCTTGGCACCACCGGCCAACCAGGCTGAACAAGAAGTCTGTGCCTATTTACTAGATAGTATCGCCGGTGGTTCCAGCAAAGCAGTCACCACTGTGTCGCAAAACTTCCCCAAAACCAAAGCCTGGTTAATCAACAAACTGCGCCTACAAAGTTAGCTCACTGCAGCCAGACCACAGCTAAGTAGAACACAGCTAAATAGAACACAGCTAAGCGAGAGCCTCTGTCAGCCACTGGGCCATGCGTTCCATTTTTTCGGAACTAACTTGCTCTGCCGTCGCCCCCAGAACATCAGCAATTGATACCTTGGCCAACTCTTTGCGCCAGGCATCCTCAGCTTTCCACATCGACACGGCAATATTGCAAGGAATGCTATAACTTGGCTTATCGCTGGCAGGAATAGCGCAGGGACCGTCCTGGCGAATTTCGGTGCATCGGAAACAAGGGTCGTCGCCCTCTAGAGCTATATAGATATCGAGCAGACTAATTTTGTCACTGCTGCGACCCAGGCGATAACCACCCTGCGGCCCAGTGACTGTGGCAACCAGACCGGCCTTAGAAAGGGCCTGAAAATGCTTGCGCAGATAAGCGACCTTAAGGTTGTGGAATTCGGCCAGCTTCTCCAACCGCAGGCTACGCCCCGGCGGCAGAGCCCCCAGCAGAGCCAGACAATGAATAGACCACTCAACACCACTACCTAATTTCACTTAATACCTAATTTCACTTCTTATCTAGTTCTTCGAGTCTAGTTCTTCGAGTCTAGTTTTCGCGTCTAGTTTTTATCTCGCTTATCTTTCGACCAGGCCACGGTTAATCAGAACGATCTCCTTGCAGCCATTATATATAGATAATTTATGTCCAAGATTAAAAGGGGAGAAAAGCATTGTGGATAAATTCTATCCATGATTGAATAGCTTACATAAATTGCGGATAAAAATCATCCATAAAGTCTTCACAACCTTATTGCAGCATCCAAATTTAGCGAGGCCAAATTATGAACCCCCAAAATGCAGCAAAAATAGCCGTAATCGGAGCAGGAATGGCCGGCCTGACCGCTGCGCAAAAGCTTTTGGCTAGCGGGGCCCAGGTCACCCTGATAGAAAAGTCCCACGGGCCCGGCGGTCGAGCCACTACCTTAGAGCGCGACCACTTCTATTTGAACCAAGGGCCGCATGCCTTATATAAAGGCGGAGCCGCCTATGGCATTCTGAAAAAGCTCAATATAACTCCAGTCGGGGCGATACCAACCCTCAAGCGCTCCCAGGCCATTTTTCAAGGTGATGTCGTCGACCTGCCACTTGATGCCGCCTCTACCATGGCGACAACGCTGCTTTCCGTCACCGACAAAATCGAATGGGGTTTCTTGATGGGCAATCTAGCAAAGAGCGAACTCAGCTCCTTGCAGAATGTCTCGCTATCACAATGGCTCAAATCAACTGTAAAAAGTGAACGGGTACAAGAGCTTTTTACCGCCATGGTTAGGCTATCCACCTATTGCAATAATCCTAAAAAATTCTCAGCGGCAGCGGCCATACAACAGCTGTTGCTCGTGCAGCAAGAAGGTGTGCTCTATTTAGATCACGGCTGGCAAAGCCTGGTGGATTCGCTGTTGCAGTTAATTCGCCATCAAGCACAAGAATCGCAAGAAGGCCAAGACGGAAAAGCTAGACTGAGCGAAATCTATGGTGCAGAAGTCACGGCCATTGCGCCCTCTAAAAATGAACACGGTGAAAATCAGAATCTAGGCCAACTAGAAATCACCATCAATGGAAACGGACAAAACTTTGACGCCGTCGTTCTAGCAGTTCCACCCAAACAAGTAAGCAAGCTGTTATCGCTAGATTCAGGAGCGACCTCTCTAGCTGCGACCCTCGACAATATCTT
>CALRJJ020000724.1:0-3142 GCA_943367505.1 Flavobacterium psychrophilum
GACACCATCATAGTGACTCTAACCGGTCAAAGTTATTTCTCTTGCAATTTTGGAATTGCTTTGTGCAAAGCTGCTCCATTTGTGATGCTAATAAGTTCTTCTGGCAAAAAAAGAAACTTTAGAGACTTCATCTTGCAGATAGTATCAATAGACGATTTAGTCAAACGATTGCACATTTTTAAATTTAGGTTCTCTAAGTGCCTAAGTGAAATTAGTTTGCTTAGATCGTTGTCGTCAATGACAGTATCTCGTAGTGATAGGCTACGTAGATTGCTCAATCTGGATATGACGTCAAGGTCGTCTTTGGTAAGCGCTGCTTGATTGAGCGATAGTTCTTCCAGGTGATTACTAACGACAAGATTGTTCAGAACCGGTGTGGCTGTTGTAATTTTGTTGATTCCCAAACTCTTTAGTCTTGGCAGGAACTTGCTTTTTGCCAGTACCGACGCAGAGATTAGGTGAGCGTCCATCTCTAGTGCCTGTAGGGAATCTAACTTTTCGATCAGTGGAAGATCACCGTCAGTTATTTGACTGTTCTTAAGGTCGAGTCTGGCTAAGTATTTTTGTTTTTGCACATATGGCAAAATTGAGTTGATATCGGCGCTGCGCTCATCAATGTTTACTGCTGCAAGCTCATTCTCGCGAAAGAGATAAAGCAATTTTGGATATGCTGTCAACTGTGGGTTGAAGTTGAGTTGAATTTTCGGCAGACTGGCAGCAACAATTATTCCTTGGGCTTTCGAAAATTTGCTAGCGCTAGTTTTTCCTGGTGGCGAATAGCTAATTCGACCCAGACTAAACTCAATAGGGAAGTTGAAAACGCATACCGTCTCGCCATTTCTCTTCTCTTCATGAGAATAGTAATGGTCGTTTAAGTTTAGAAGTGACTCTACTTCGCGAATTTGTTTTGGGCTAAGTGAATCTATTTCTTTAGGGGCAAAGGCGCTAAGCATGTCAAGCGATAACCGGTTCCTTCCTGGGTCCGTCGGCGCGTTTGTAGGCATTGGGGCCGGAGCTGTTTTGCTCTTTTCTGCTGCAGTTAACGCTTGCAGCGCGGCGGGTTTGTCTGATGAGGCTTGCCATAGGCTTTTAGGCAGAACAAATAATGCGGCCAGAGCTGCAAAAACAAAGCTAACAAAAGCAAGACTGGCCCCAATTCTCTTGTTTATCTTCGAGGAATCATTGTTATTGCCATGGTACCCAGTAAGCTTGTTCTGTATAGTGTTGTCGTAATAGTCGCTAAGGTCTTTTCCTTCCTTTATCCTGGCTAGATCTATGGACATCTCCTTGGCCGATTGATAACGATCTTGCGGTAGCTTAGCGAGGCACTTGGTAACGACTAGTTCTATTGAATGGCTGAATCTTTTATGCGGGAGAATTTTAGAAAGTTCGGGCGGATCATGCTCTTGATGCATCATCACAGTTTCTACAAAACTGGCCCCTTCAAACGGAACAAAGCCGGTCAATACTTCAAATAGGCTACATCCCAGGGAGTAGATGTCAGAGCGGCCGTCCACTGCCCCTCCCGAACACTGTTCAGGACTCATGTAGTATGGACTGCCGAATATTTCACCGATTGCCGTAAGGTCTTGAGGATCTTTTGTATTTGAGCCGATCAGCTTAGAAATACCGAAGTCTAGGATCTTCACTACAAGTTTCGATTCACTGTTGCAGATCATAATATTGCCAGGCTTTATGTCGCGATGAATAATTCCGTTTCGATGAGCGTAAGCAATACCATCTAGAACTTCAATAAAGATATCCAGCGCTTGAGAGGCTTCGAGCGGACCGTCCTCGCCTAGCATCGCTTCTAAAGTACGGCCACTGAGATAGTCCATAGAGTAGAAAGGAATGGAACCTAAATGTATACCCAGATCGTAAACTCGGACAAAGGTCCGATGGTTTAGGGAGGCCATGGTTTTAGCTTCGGCCTCAAAACGTAGCCAGTTTTGTTTGTTGACTAAATCAGGATCTAGTATTTTTAGAGCAAACTGCCGGCCTAAGCTAATGTGATCAACTAAGTACACCGTGCCCATGCCACCTTGACCTATTTGAGAGTGTATTCTGAAGGTGTTCCCGACTACGGACCTTTCTGAAAATACTGTCTTTCGAAGCGAGTTGCTCGAATCGTTTTGATCTTCTATGCGGCTAAGGGTAAGCTGCTTTCGCTGTCTAAATCGTGATGATGTATCGGTCCGTAATCCGGCGTTTAATGCGGGGCTCGCAGATGCTTCTGCAGCGGTCTGCCCATTGCAACTGCAGCGCAACTCTTTGAAGAGAAAACTAGTAAAAGAGCCCGCGTGATTAGTCTTGGGGCGATATTTACCGCAGGTTTTGCATATAGAGTTTCCGATTTCTGACTGTTTGGAAGCAGACGGCGTACCGGTTTGGCAATCGCAAGAATTATATTGAAAGAAAAAAGACGTAAGAGATCCGGGCGTCCTTGAAACAGTTTTGCCGCACTCATTGCAAACTTTAGAGGGCATGGCTGCTTACTCCCGGGCAAGAATCAATTAGCGGTCATCTCATCGAGCACGCCATATTGATTAGCAGTGTAAAACATTTTTTTATCGAGAGTGGTTTTCTTGTAGTTTTCTGGTGCGTGAAGCGCGGCTGTCTTAAATTCAAAATTGCGACTGGCAATGACACAGTTTAATAGAGCGTCTGTTTTGTTGTTTTGAGTAAGGGCAAAGGATGAGATCGGAAAGCCCTTTAGTTTTGGTAAGTTGTAAATCTTGCCTATAATTTGACTGACTTGGCTCGGGTAGTCGTTATCAAAAGAAATTACTTGCGGCCTGAGCTTTTGCCCACCTTTTAGACCATTGCCGTCTTCGCGATCAGAAATGAAGAGACCACTACCGTTGACTGTCTCTATCGGAGGGAAGTAGGAGATTAGAAGCTTGTCGTTACCTCGAACTACTTTTTCTGTTCTGCTTGGTTTCGTCAGTTCAGCTAAGTAACTAAATTGATTGGCTACTAGTACGTCTGATTTCATAAACTGTTCAAAAGGCATTTGGGCGAATTGTTTGCGGTCGGGACGCCATACTTGAATCTGCCAAGTCGGGGCCTGCGCGGCAATGTAATAATCGTTTGATCTTGAATACACACGGATTGCATCGGCTGAAACCCAGACGTCGTAGAC
>CALRJJ020000725.1:0-3140 GCA_943367505.1 Flavobacterium psychrophilum
TACTCATCGGTAATGCTAATTGGCCGTTAGAAGACTCACGCTTCATAATCGTAGCGCTGAAATCAGGTGCAGAAGCTAAGTCTATGGCCGCAAAGCCAGTGCGTTTCTGATAGACATACTTGAGCAAGCTCTCAAGGTTAAAAGGAACAATCTTGAGTTGGTCTAGAGACCCTTCAGTGTAGCCCTTAGCAGCCATGAGCTTGAAAGACATGCTTTCGTTGTCGGCCAGAAAAATTGCCACCTTGGCGCCGCCAGCCAGTTCGGTGAACATCGCCACCACAGAATCGAGAACGTCCTTCAGGCGAAGAGATGAGGTCAGCGTTTTCTGCAACTGCACGAAGCGGGGTAGAATCGTCCCATCACTTGTCATCTAATTCACTCCAAACCTTATATAGTTTCTCTTGGCTTTCTTCCACAGATCAACAAGAATTTCACTATCATTTCACTACCTGAGATTTTGTCACCTATAAGGATAAACTCACAGCAGAAATAGTACTTTGTTTTTTACCGACTTAAACAAGGACAGGGCACTTGAAAGACGAATTAGAAAAGATAGACGAATTAGAAAAGAACGATGAAACAGGCAATTGTCTATTTTGTAAAATTGGCAGCGGCAAAATTAGCTCCACATTTGTCCATGAAGACCAAAATTGCTTTGCCATCAGAGACATAACACCACAAGCACCGAATCATTTATTAGTAATCCCCAAAAAGCACTATAAAAATATCGCCTTACTAGACGACAAGTTGCTGATGGGTGAGTTGTTTCAGCAAGCTGCACTAATCGCAGCAAAAGAAAATCTAGAAAATGGTTTTCGCTTAGTTGTGAATACTGGTGCGGACGGCGGTCAATCAGTAGGCCACCTGCATATACACATTCTCGGTGGCCGCAGTATGCAATGGCCTCCAGGCTAGAGAACAAATTCCAAGATAGGCTTGGCAACAGGCTTTGAAGACAAGGCCTTTGTTTCAATGAAAATTTGTATAGTGCCAACCAAAACTAGCGGTTTCGCAGGCCGTTGATTTGGGTATTACTACTTTGTAGGGGAAAAGCAAAAGTTCAAAAGAACTACTAGCACGACGGGGATGAAGGCCATGGTCACCAAAGAAACAACAGATCAAGTTCTCTGGATGGCAGACTGCTACAGCCTCGCCAAACGCTTTCCTAATCCACACACTTGGCTCTCACTTTTAGAGCCGGTAGAGACCCTTGATATTGAAAAGCTCAATCCTTTTCACTACTGGCTCTGGATGGAAATTTGGAAAGCCGCTCAGCTAGCTGAGAAAGACAACGCTGAAGACGAGCCCGCTATTGCTGCTGCTCCCAAAAAAGCTATAGCTGGTCCAAGTGCAGCTAAGTGTCCTTCCTGACCTAATAATTTTGTGCTGGCGTTGTTTTTAAACAGATCAAACGCAGGATCCAACCGCTTCTAGTATTCGGGTTTGGACCTGCGTTTTATTTGCAGGTCCTAACTTCTTTGGGTCGGCAGATTCTCTGTTTTCACCATTTTTATCGACTTGCACCAGACCGGCTGGAGATACGATAACGCCATCAAAGGTGGTTGCATCGGCCACCTTGCTATCGGGCCATAGGATAGTGTTAACTAGCCTACAATCAGCGCCGACAACACTGCCTGCACCAATCACAACATTTCCAGCCAAAGTCACACCGGCTTTGACCTGAGCCCCTTTACCAACAATGACATTGCCAGCGATTTCTACAGAGCTATCTATTTCAGCTCCATCAGCTAAATAGAGTGAATAGGATCCTCGTCTTTCCTGACGGTAGCCAGGAAGATTAGCCTTAAATTGACCTGATAAGACATCAAAATTAGAAGTCTGGTATTGCTCAATAGTGCCGACATCAGACCAATAAGACTCAATTGGCACACCGAGAACAGGCAGGCCAGCTTTTACCAAACTTGGAAATAGCTGACGGCCAAAACCATAATCACCACTTTCAGGCATATAGTTGAACACTTCGGGTTCGAGTATATAAATACCAGTCGAAGCCAAGTTGGAAAGCGCTTCTTCTTTGCTTGGCTTTTCCTGAAAACCAACAATAAAATCGTTATCGTCGAGCACTGCCACGCCAAAGCGACTAACATCATCGACACGCTTCAGGCCAATTGATGCAATTGCCTTTTTGCGTTTGTGTTCGGCGACGATATGCGAGAGATCAGCGTCAGTAAGCAGATCACCCATTAAGACGATGAAAGTTCCATCTTCTAAAAAATCACGACAATAGCGAACGCCACCGGCATCGCCACTGAGTTTCTCTTCAACTCTGAATTGAATATTGGTACCAAACTTCTTACCATCACCAAAATACTCGACAAGACATTCTGGCAAGTAGTGCAAGTTCGCTATAACATCGGTGAAACCGTGTGACTTGAGAAGGTTTAGCAAATGTTCCATCACAGGAAAATTAGCGACCGGAACAAGGGGTTTGGGCAAACATGAGGTGAGCGGGTCGAGCCTTGAGCCGACTCCTGCCGCTAATACCATTGCCTTCATCGTGTAGGGCCTCCAACATTCTTTAGCATTAAGCTTAAGTCTAGATATCAAGCCTAGATAAGACCACACAATTGACAATCTACCTAGCTGATATATCTAATGTGCGGAGCCCATGGGCCTCTACCCAAGGTGAAGATTGCCTAATGTCCAATTGGGCGGATCAAAAACTAAGCCGCTTCAGAGTTCTCAAAAACTCGACGTGTTTTTTCTATCTGCGCTTGATAGCGATTAAAATCTTGCTGATAGCGAGATTGAACATCATCTTTCTGCTCGGGTTGTGCACTCGGAAGGTTTGTTCCAAGCGAATACGATTTATTTTCTTTCTTGTTTACTGCCATATCAATGTTCTCTAAGTTCTGGATACTCTAAGGTCTTAAGACCGTGGGCTCTAGATTTGTAAGTGATGCCTAAATGATGCTCTTGGTGACGTAAATTAGCCGAAACAGTTTCACTGTGTGAGTTCTGTGTTCTTGTTCCTATTTTGTGACTGCACTGGATATAAATACCGCAGACGAAGTTAAGCAATCACTAAGAACCTGCCAAAAACTTGAGCCAAAAATAATATATCACGAATATACGCGCCAGGCCACACTTTTCAAGCATTAGCCATGCTGCAAAGCAGG
>CALRJJ020000726.1:0-3127 GCA_943367505.1 Flavobacterium psychrophilum
TAAAAGTTGCCAAAGAGCAAGTTGAAAAATACAAAGCTGAGAAAGCAACCAAAGAAGTAGCTGAACTAGAAAAGCTTGGCCATGAAAAGCGCCTCGGTTCTGGCCTTGATGAAATTACACAACTAATCAAAGCGGGAAGAGTAGAAAAGCTCTACCTCGAAGAAGCAGAAGCACTAGCAATGCAAGAAGGAAAAGAAAATCAAATGACCGTAAATGATCAATTGATAGCTCTAACCTTCCAATTTAATGGCGAAGTAGTGTTTCTACCAGCAAACAGCTTGGCAAAGTACGAAGGAATGGCAGCAGCTTTGCGCTACTAAGCGAAAAGCGCTAACTGCTCAATAAGTAAAAGAGACTCAGCAAGAAGACTCAGTAGATAGGCCCAACAGCCAACTTACTGAGTCTTTTTATCACTGTGCGAATTGACAATCAAAACAGAACACTGGGCTTGGGAAGAAACAGAGCGGGCAACGCTGCCGAGGGTAAATTTATTACTACCTCTATGACCATGAGAGCCAATTACCACGATCTCTGCAGGCCAAGAAGAAGCATAATCGACTATTGCATCGACAACAAATCCTTCTAAAATTTCTTCCGCAACCGATGCATCCGGAAAAAGTTGACGTAATCTTTCAGCAGCTTGGTGGACGGCCTTTCGTCCTTGCTCCCGTGCCTTATCTTTTATCTCATCGAGCACCGGAGAGGGAAGAAAACTCATATGGCTTCCAACCAATAGTGAATCGACAACATGCACCACAGTAAAGTGCTCAGATTCAGTCCAGCGGTGACGACCAATGAAATCAACTACGTCTGAGGCGAAGGCGCTCTGATCTATTGCAATCAAGATATTCATAGTGACCTCCTAATCGGCCTGTCTAACAATTTAGTGCCAATGAATCAGCTCACAATCAGCTTCTAGCTTCTCTCTAAAATCAGGATGAGCTATTGCAATCAGGGCCTGCATTCTCTCTTTCAGAGTCTTACCGTAGAGCTGGGCGATACCAAATTCGGTGACCACATAGTGCACGTCAGCCCGCGATGTAACAACACCGCTGCCAATGGCTAAATTGGCAACGATGCGAGAAACGGTACCGTGCTTTGCAGTGGAAGGCAGGGCAATGATAGCTTTACCATTCTTAGCCCGGGCGGCCCCTCTAATGAAATCAACCTGACCACCAACCCCACTATACAAATAATCTCCAATTGAATCAGCAGCAACTTGGCCCGTGACGTCGATTTGCAGGGCCGAGTTTATGGCGGTCATTCTATGGTTCTGGGAAATGATAAAGGGGTCGTTGATGTAGTCACTGGTCTGGAACTCAAAGAGGGGATTATCATTAACGAAGTCGTAAAGGCGACGACTGCCAATGACAAAACTTACTGCGATTTTGCCCGGCAAAACTGTCTTAGCATCATTGGTGACTATGCCTTTTTCAATTAAGTCGATGACACCATCTGAAAGCATTTCACTATGGATGCCGAGATCTCGCTTGTCACCAAGCTGCAACAATATGGCATTTGGTATTGAACCAATGCCGAGCTGCAGAGTAGCTCCATCTTCAATGAGGGAGGCGACGTTGCGACCAATCGCTTCTTCCACCGATGTTGGAGCATCAGCCAATAGCTCAGGCAATTCCCGATCACACTCAACAACATAGTCGAATTTGTCTACATGAACAAAGGCACGGCCCAGGGTACGAGGCATTTGTTTGTTGACTTCAGCAATGACTATACGTGCCTTGCGTCGAGCAGCGATGGTGCAGTCTACCGACACACCATAGCTACAATAGCCATGGGCATCCGGTGGCGAAACCTGAATCATACAGACATCAACCGGTACAATATCGCGCTCAAACAAAGCCGGTATCTCACTTAAGAAAACCGGCATATAGTCGGCTCTTCCTTCATTCACTGACTTACGCACATTCTCTCCGATGAAGAGTGCATGCACGCGAAAAGACTCGCCAAACTCTTTGCGAGCATATTCAGCTCGCCCCATAGTCAGCAAATGCAAAATAGTAACGTCGCGCAAATGTGGTGCCCGAGCCAACATTCCTTCAATTAAACTAGCTGGAGCAGCGGCATTAGAATGAATATAAACAGCATCGCCAGAAGTAATTTTCTGAGCCGCTTCAGCTGCAGTGACAGTCTTTCGCCGGTATCGCTCTTGCCAGCTGCCAGCAGACGCAGAAGAAGAAGAACAAGTCGAACCAGAAGAGGAAGATGTCAGTTCAATTTCATCCGTGCTCATTCAATTCTCCTAGTCATTCTATTTTACTTTGCACTCAAAGACTCACAGGCAGAATCTCACTTATGATTGACCTGCACCATATGAGTAGCACAAGTATTGCAGGGATCGTAAGCTCGCACGAGAGTTTCTAGTTTAGCTTGTATAGCATCTGTCTGCTCTTCTTTAAGACCAGCAACCAGCTGACGAATATCACTTTCAATACGAGCGGTGTTTTGGGCAGAGGGTGTGATCATATCAGCAGCGATTACTTTACCCGAATCATCCAACTCATAATAGTGATAGAGCGTACCACGCGGACATTCTACTGCGCCGGTTTTAGCACCGGCTTTCTTTTCAAGAGTGGCTGTCTGGTGGATGAATTTACTATTGCTGTCACCAGGGTTATTGGCCAAAAGAGTCTCGATCACAACTTTAGCCCGATCAATTGCCTCCACTAGTTCAATGGCCTGGGCCAGGTTATTCAAAATAGTATTGTGGTCTTTGCTTGCCAACGGGCTCTTTTCATATAGAGCCAAGGCTGTCGGGCGCAGCCGCTCAGAAAACATATAAAGACGAGCCAGGGCACCGACCATAAAAGGCTGTCCTTCGAAAGTAGACTGCTTGGCATGACTATAGCGCACTACTTTTTCATTTAAGTAATGACGGTAATCATCGACATTGGCTTGAAAATTAGTGCTTGTCTTTATCACTTCACCAAAATAGCCATAACCATCTTGAGCAGGAATCAAGGCAGAATAGACCGGTGCAGCTCCCTGACCAAACGATACATCCAGGCCTGCCAAGAGACTATATAAGCGCATGGCGTTCTCTTGATTTTCGTCTAGCAATTTATGCATTTCCAGCAATTGCTCTTTGTCTGGGTAGCTCGACAAGCCA
>CALRJJ020000727.1:0-3123 GCA_943367505.1 Flavobacterium psychrophilum
TTTTGTGCTTCTTGTTTGGACTGTCAACCTCGCCCATGGTGTTGGCGATCTTTTACACGAGAAGAGCAAGTTCGCTACATTTGGCGAGTTTTGGGCCGTATTCATTCCTTCTTTGACTGGCATGATTGGCTTCTGGGCCACTCTGTCGCTTAATATGCCAGACTTCACGCGCTTTGGTCATTCACAAAAAGAGCAGACCATCGGTCAAGTAATTGCCCTACCGACTGCCATGGCAATATTCTCGGCCATGGGAGTGATGATTACTTCGGCCGCTGTGGTTATCTATCCAACGGTGGCTATGGATCAGCTCTGGGACCCAGTTAAACTGCTCGGTCGCCTTGGCGCTGATCAGCCAGCTGTAGTCGCCATTGCCATGTTTACTGTGGCCTTAGCTACCCTGTCTGTTAACGTGGCTGCTAATGTGGTGTCACCGGCAAACGATTTTGCCAATGCTTTCCCACGCTTTATTACATTCAAAGTTGGTGGTCTAATTACTGGTCTGGTGGGTGTCTTAATGCAGCCCTGGCGATTGATTGCCGACCCCCATGGCTATATTTTTGTCTGGTTGCAAGGCTATTCTGGCGGTTTGGGTTCAATAGCTGGTGTTCTAATTGCCGATTATTGGATTTTGCGTAAGACCAAACTAGAACTGGCCGATCTCTATTTGCCTGGCGGTGCCTATCAATATAGGTCTGGCTGGAACTTTGTAGCAGTGCTGGCGACTATTGCTGGTTGTGCCCTGGCCTGGATCGGAGCCTTTGTGTCGACGCTTAAACCACTTTACGACTACGGTTGGTTTGTCGGTTTCTTTGTCTCTATGGCTGTATATGTAGCTCTAAGTTTGCCCGGACAAAAACAAAAGCCCTAAAAACAATACGAGAAGTGTTCGTTCGATAAAACCACTGGCTTAGCTTAGAGCTAATCTAATAGTGTTGATGCGCTAGTAAGTTAGCGAGTTAGTTTTTCGTCTTTTACCAATTTAAACCTGTGCTTTTGCCCAGGAGGATTTATGTCGTCTAAACAAACACAAATGGCCCGCCTCAAAGCTTCTATGAGAGACTGCAAAGATCCAGTCTCATTCTTTCTCTTGTCGCTGTTAGCAAAGTTAGTAATCGCTCTGCATTTTAAGAAGGTCGATATTCGCGGCAAAGAGAATTTGCCTGCTAGTGGTCCGTATATTTGTATAGCCAATCATTCCTCGCGCTGGGACGGCCCCACTCTTGGTCGCATCATCGACAGACCGGCTAATTTTATGGTTTCGCCCAACGAACTGAAAGGTCTGCAGGGTTTCCTCTTGAGCCGCGTTGGTGCTTTTCCGGCCCATCCCAAACTCGACTTTGTCAGCCATGTTTTGCAACAGTTTAGAAAGGGAGAGCCCTTTGTCATTTTTCCCGAAGGCAATGTTTTTTATGATGGCCATACACATCCGTTCAAGAAGGGCATAGCCCGCATTGCTTTTGCTGCTCATCAAAACAATATTGAAGTGCCGATTGTGCCGGTTGGTATCACCTACGAAAGTGGAGTCGCTCACTACAATATCGGCACGCCTGTTTCAATCGAAGACTATGCTGCTGACCTGCAAATTAATCCGGTGGTCGCTTCTAAGCGTCTCACCACCTCGCTTCATCGTGAGGTTTGCTACCTGCGCTCAGAGCTTGGTTGCCTAGCCGATAGAAGACAGCTTGATCAAAGCGATGCTAATCACTTTATGTCTTTGGGCAAGGCCGTTGTTTCAGCTGGCACTGCTGTTATTGCAGAGGGTAAGGCCGACTTGATAGTGACTGAGTCGCTAAACGTGCCCACGACTTGTCCTGCCTCATCTAAGGCCGCTACATGCACCTGATAGACGGCCTGGTCATGAGCACCGTCGCTTTTTGTAGCAATAGTAAAGTTGCCTTTGAGATTATTGAGTTTGGCTCTCAGCAAGGCCCGTTTGTTTACAGTACGTTCTCTCATCAAGTTATCGTAGTGCTCAAATGAAGCGTATGGTTTTGATACTTCCACTACAACGGCATGGCCTCTCAATTTGCTGGCGTCATAGTTTAAAGTAATCGCTCTCTGGGATGGCTCGCTCTTTTTACTCTTGGTTTTTCTGTCTGCCGAAAGCGGCGCTAGTGCATAGTTGTCGTCAGTGTTCGCAGTGGCTAGAAAAGGAGTAACGGCATTGGCATCTAGTAGTTTTGGCTTGCTAATTTGCCAGTCATAATCTTCTGTAGCCACATCTAGTCTAATCATGTCAACGTTTTTGCTTAACAGCCAGCGCTTTTGCGGTCCGAGTTCAATTAATATTTTGTGCTCTTGGCCGTCGGCTGGCACAGCCATCCAATGGGGCTCAGTTTGATCTTCTTGGTCTGCAGGTCTGTTATTCCAGATGATGAAGAGAGAAGCCTTATCGTCTGGTCTGGGAAATTTCTGCGGATATTTCTTTGTTACTTTGACAACGACTTCTAAGAAATCCACTACTAGAGGATTGATCGATTTTACTGACCCCTCTGGTTTTAGATAATAAGAGCTGCTCTTGGGGCCCTGGCCGAGAGCTAGTGAGAGAGCAGGAAGAGTAGAATTCGTAGAAAGAGTAGCCGGCTCATTTGCCTGGGATAAATCGGTCGGTACTAACTTGCCTAGAGCGGCGTCATAGACTGCTAGTTTATAGAGCTGAGGTTGCGTAATCACTGATGCAAAATCGTGGCGGTTTACGAAGATGCTCCAGTTGGGGTGATAGTCGAGGGGCACCACGCGATCACTTATGTCAGCTAATGAATTAGCTTTTGAATCAGCTTTTGAATCAGCTTTTGAATCAGCTAATGGATTTGCTTGGAATAGTCCCGCGAGCATAGAGCGCATAGTGAAAGTAAAAGCCCCATCAACTCGCGATGGTAAGTTGAAGACAACTAGCTTCTGGCCGTCAGCAAGCCTTGCCACCTCGCTCTCAACACTGCTCTTTAGCTCTCGAATCATCTTGGCCGAATTGAGCCAGGCGACATTGTTGCCATTAGTAATGCAGGCAAAAGTTAGCATCAGGGCAACCAGAGCGATTTGGCTAGTTGTTTTTAGGAGCGGTCCTGATTTTAGGGGAAGCAATTTTGGTGAGAGTAAATAGACACTAAAGACACTTAAAAGTGC
>CALRJJ020000728.1:0-3119 GCA_943367505.1 Flavobacterium psychrophilum
ATCTTGGCAACATCGAAATCAAATGCGCTGAAGCAAATTAACACCCTCTAAGCGCTAGCGAGAGATCACCACTTGTAGTGTATACCACTTAATTTTGAGCCGTATGGCGGGAGCGAAGTCATGGATGAGACGACAGCCGAAGTTGAAAAAGTAAAATCTGCCGATGAGCTAGCCGAGGAAGCTGCAGAGAAAACCGTTGGCGATACTAAGAAACAGCTTGGTGATAATGGTGCCAATGCCGAAGCTGCCTATGCCAAGCTGATTGAATCGGTTAGTTCTACACACAAAGAGCTCGAAGTGTCTGACCCGAGTGGAAAGGCCGCGAAGGCCTATGATCAAAACGTACTTAAGGGCCTCGAAAAAGAAGGTCTTATGCCAAAGTTTGCTCTCGAGTATGGCAGTCGTGTGGTCCGGGAGAAGAACGTAGATATTAATCAGGATAGTCGCATTACTCGTGAAGAACTTCAGGCCTTTAAAAAGACCGGCAAACTTGGTGATATTGGTAACGCTATGGTTGATCAGCTAGTCAGTGACTCTGGGTCCATACGTGGTCCTAAATCACATCCTGCTTTGCCTGGTTTTACAATCTCTGACCTTAATGCAACGCGCGAGGCACGTCAGTCGGCTGGAATTGCTGAGCAACAGCGTGCTCAGGTTGCAAAAGCTGCGGACGAGGCACAGAAGGAAGCTAAGTCTTTGCAGAGCTTCTTGTTTGATACCAGGAGTGGAGCATCGCTATTTGAGAAGGCTGATTTTGACGGCAGTGGTGGAGACTTGTCCAAGAAAGACAACAGAGTCAATAAGTCTGATTTTGAAGCTCTAATGAAAGATCCCAATATAACTAAAGACCAGCGAGACGCTATTCAGGATCGCATACTCAATAAATGGGACGATCCAAGTTTCCGTCAACGCTTTATAAACAGAGATGGCTATATGACCCCAGATGTCTTCAAGTTTGCCACGGGCGAATTGGCTGCGGAGCGGACCAAGCGAATTCAGGACGAAGCAGTATCTAAAGCGAAGGTAGAATCGGAGAGAAAGACAGTTATTTCGTCCGAGGCCACTGGAATTAACAAGCTGTTGTCGACTAAGGTCGATGGTTCTGTTGATGGTGCAAATGTCTTTAACTCAGCAGATTACGCTGGCTCTGGTAAAGAAAACGAACGGAAGGATGGTCTTGTTTCAAAGAAGGATTTACAGGCATTGCTTCTGAGTCCCGGATTTGATAAGACATTGGCTAATCAGATTCAAGAACAGATAATCAACAAGATGGATAACGCTGATTTTAAGGCTAGATATATGTCTAGAAACGGCGAATATCTTGACCAAGCCAAGATCGATATAGCAATGGGTAAGACTACTCCCGCTGATATTGAAAAAGCAACGGCTGCAAAAGTGAACAATGAAACTAGGCGAATCGCTGAAGTCGTTAGAGTCAATCAAATTACTGAAGACCGTTCTGCTTCCTCAGCTCTAGCTGCCAGGCTCGTTGCGAAAGATAGCAAAGGAAGTACCATGCTTGAGAAAGTAGATTTTGCTGGTAGCGGTAAGTTTGCTGAAAGAACCGACGGTCTGGTCAATGATAAGGATCTGGCAAGTTTCATGGCCGCACCAGGACTTGAGAAGCAAGATAGAGATTTCATCAAAGATGAATTGCTTGCTAAATGGGAAACCGCGCCTGTCAAGCTTTTGCGTGACAAGAATGGCTACATATCACTGAATTCTCTCAAGTCGCTTTTGCCAAATAGCTAAAGAACCGAGTCGACCGAGAGTTCGCTGCTATTCCCATTGTGCGCGAGCATGTTTGGGCCGAGCCCACCTGGTTGTTCACATGTAGTGTGGACAACCAGGTGGTTAGCTTTTTAAGACGAGCTTATTCGGTTTTACACTAGCTTGGGCTTGAAGAAATTTGATGGTGAAGTGACTGTCTCTCAACCCGCAGGCGAAAAACTCTGGCTATCAAATGCTATGTTTTACGTTCTTGCGGGCACAAAGTGGTGGCGTAGCGTTAATCTTTGTGGACTGCCCTGGTAGAGAAACTGCCAGGGCAGTCGCTTCTGTTAATAGTGACTTATTCGGCTTTCACAAGGCAGTCGGCTCATTGATTTGAGAATTGCAGCTACTGCCATGGTTGGCTGTTGCTGCTTTTGGCAAGCATGTCAATGATTATTCTCGATGAAGTTGGCGCAGCTTGCTTTGCTTTCCTTCTTGTTGATCTTGCCATTGCTTGGCTCTGCTAGCTTTGCTTGGTCTTGCAGAGAAATTAGTTTTTAGCGTAACCACTTGGCTCTATAAGAGCCAGGCCAATGGATCTCATTTCTGCGCTGTGGAGAGTTCTAGCCGTAACTCTCTTGACTGTCTAACTGCCTATCTGTAAGTCTGAGAAGACAATATTTAGCTACAAACAAAACTTTAAAACGAACAATCAAGATTGAGCAAGACCAAATCTGGTGACACTCTTCCGGCATTATGCTTTATGCACTGCTGGTATTACCAGACTGGTCGCTTCTCGTATTGTTCATTTTGCTAAATACTAGTCAAATTTGTTGTGCAAAAAATATCTAGGTCATAAATATATGAGCGTTCCAAGTGAATGTTCTTCTACTCTCTTGAGGTTGGAGAATCTTTTTCAGGATGGGATAATTTCATACAGTCACAGCATTTGCGACGGCTCTAAGTCTAAGGGCCTTCGTAACGGCTCGATTACTGATGGTAACGGCCTTTTCGTTCGTGTTTTGGTTCGTGAAGTCAGCGCTGAGAGAGCGGCCAATGAAATCGTTGGATATCTTCTCCATAAACAGTCAAGTTTTGAGACCTATTTTCCCGTGACTGTTCTTCGTCGAGACGGACTGCTTGTGCAAGAACGTGTAGGTAAGTCAGTTTTTGATAGAGCATATCTCTTAGACAAACGATCAGGAAGTCGCACTGCAATGCCAATGTTGCACACTTGGCGTGATCGTCATGTTAATGCATCACCCAGCTTGCTTCACTATCTAAACTCTTGCTCGCATTTCCGTCGCCTTATGGAGCAGGCTCATGTCGAGAGAACAATTTTTGGAAGTTTTGATAGTCGTGCTACTAACTTTGCCTTGAGGGTCAACGCTGGGCTCATTGAATTA
>CALRJJ020000729.1:0-3115 GCA_943367505.1 Flavobacterium psychrophilum
CCGCAGAAGAAATTTATGAACAACTAAAATCGGCCTATGCCCCAATTTACAAGCAAGTCTCTGAAATACTCGCGGCACTGCCTAGCAGTAGTAATAATAGTGCCACCATAGAGGGCGGTAATTGACCGACTCTGACGACTTTGCTAAACGATTGAGCGAAGCTTTTAAGGAAGAGGCCAGTGAGATACTGGCGGACGTGCGCAGATTATTTGGGCAATTAGATTCAAATCAACAAAATCATTCTGATACTGCATTTGGTGAACAACTGCCCCAGATAGATCAGGCTCTTGCTCGCTTGCATAGCCTTAAAGGCTCTGCAAGGGCAGTAAGTGAGCTGCAGGCGGTTACCATATGCCAGTGGCTAGAGACGACCTTGGCCAATGCCAAAGCTGAAGAGAAGAGCCTTGATAGAGTGCTTATTCACGCCTTGAGCTTTAGCATCGAACTTTTAGATGAATTGCTGGGGCTCGAAGAATTTGATGAACCTGGCAAAAACAGAATCAAATCTGAAATTGGAAAATTGCTTGGTTTCGCAACTCAATCACAGACAGAAGCGCAATCAGAGATACAAACACAAGCATTGACTGACTCAGAGGCAGTTGAGCAAAGAGGCAAATCAGGGTCTGCTCCTGAGCCGCAACCAAAGGGCAGCGTCAAAGCACCCTCATTGATTAACATCGACAATCTCACCTCAGTGAGAGTGCCAATAGAAAAGCTAGATCGCTTACTCTCTGAATCAGAAGAGCTTCTGACAATCAAGACTAAGGCAGCAGAACATTTTCAAGAGCTGTTTCAGCTTAAGTCATTGGTCAATGATATTAGTAGCGATTTGAAAGCAAGCCTTGAGCTTCAAGCTGAAACAGAGAAAATCAATGAGCAATTGAGACAATTGCAGAGCAAAGTAAGCAATATGACCAAAGTTGCCTCTCGAGATCAAAGTGCTGTCTCGCTGCTTATCAATCGCTATCTTGAAACAGCAAAGACTCTGGTAATGCTGCCGGTATCTACTTGCTTTGAAGGCTTTCCCCGACTGATTCGCGAACTGAGCAGAGAGTTAGACAAAGAGGTAGAGCTGACCATCAACGGAGGCCAGCTGGAAGTCGACAGACGTGTGCTAGAACGGCTAAAAGATCCTCTAGTACACATTCTTCGCAACGCCATGGATCACGGCTTTGAGTCAACCCGCGAGCGCAGCAGCAGCAACAAAGGACGAGCCCAGCTAGTCGTTAGTGCTCGCCAGCTCAACGGCGAAACCATCGAAATCACCATTGAAGACAATGGTCGAGGCATCGACGACCAGGCAGTCAGAGCAACTGCAGTAAAAAAGATGTTGCTTGGAGCAGAAGAAGCAGCAAGTCTTAGTCTAGATGAAGTCTATGCTCTAATTTTTAGATCTGATTTTTCCACTAGGGAGACAGTAAGCGAACTATCTGGTCGCGGTCTAGGCCTAGCCATTGTCAAAGAAAAAATTGAAGAGTTGAATGGCCGCATAGAGCTGACTAGTAAAGCGGGCAGCGGCAGTACCTTCCGCATTATTGTGCCAACAACACTTGCTACCTTCATGGGTATTCTGGTAGAAGCTGCCGGTCAAAGATTCGTGGTGCCAATCTCGGGGATGAGCAGAGCTATGCGCGTTCACCCGCTAGCCCTAGAAATCGTCGATGAGCGCGAAACTTTTATGGTTGATGGCCAGGTTTTACCTGTTGCCTCGTTGGCCAAAGCTCTCAATTTGCCCAGCCACAAAGTACCAACCTCAACTAGTTTCAAGTACTTAGAAATGCTGGTAATCAACCACCGCGATAAGAAGGCCGGTGTTATCGTCGATCAAATTCTGACCGAGCAAGAATTTCTAGTAAAAAAACTTGGTTTCCCCCTTGGTCAAATCAATAATTTTGCCGGTGCCACCATACTCTCTGACAGCAAAGTCGCCCTGGTTCTAAATCTGGCTGACTTGGTAGACACTATTGTCAAAACTCGTTTTATGCAAGATCAAAAACCAATGTTTGGCTTGGCAGCGATGCTTGACCGCCAGGACAGCGAGCCAGAGCAAGACAACAAGCAAGAAAATACGAACGAAAGCGACAAGAAGACAAAGAAAAAGGCACCATCAATATTGGTAGTCGAAGATTCTTTAACCTCACGCATATTCATGCGCAACATTCTTGAAGCAGCCGGCTACGAAGTGACCTTAAACGTCAACGGCAAAGAAGCGCTAGATACACTGACTAAATCACAGGGCTTTGATTTAGTTATTTCAGATATAGAAATGCCTGTTCTTGACGGCATAGCCCTGGTTAAAGCGATTAGAAGCAGCAGAAGCATTCAGCAACTGCCCATCGTGCTTGTTACTTCGCTTAGCGAAGAAAAGAAACGAAAGGAAGGCATTAAAGCTGGTGCCAATGCCTATTTCGTCAAAGGAGACCTGAATCAAGCCAATCTCCTTTCAGTAATTCGTGAGCTAATATGACCAAACGAATCAAAGTATTAGTCGTAGAAGACTCACTAACTGCACAAAAGATCCTCGTCAAGATATTGAGCGCTGATAGTGAGATTGAGGTAGTCGCTGTAGCATCTAGCGGAGAAGAAGCACTGCAACAATTGCAGCATATCTCACCCGATCTAATTACTATGGACATTCACATGCCCGGGATGGACGGCCTGGAAGTGACACGCAAAATCATGGAAACCAAGCCAGTTCCAATAGTCGTGGTCAGTGCTAGTTGCTTGGTCGAAGACATCGAAAGGGCTTTCCAGCTAATTGAAGCGGGCGCACTGACTGCCATTGCCAAACCAATTGCCATTGGTAGCGGTGATTTTGAAGCTACAGCCTGGCGCTTGGTTCAGACAGTTAAAGATATGGCTGCTGTCAAAGTGATAAAGCGCTGGCCCAAGAAAGCCAAACTGAATGAGAAGGAGAAAGGGAACCAGCAAGATCAAGCTGGCGAAATAGCTCACAACCCTATACCCGAGATCAAGCCCTATAAGGTAATTGCTATCGGGGCTTCCACCGGAGGTCCGCAAGCGATTGAGACAATACTGAAAAAACTGCCCAGCGACTATCCGGCCTCAATATTGATGGTGCAACACATAGCACCAGGCTTTCTTGGCGGTATGG
>CALRJJ020000730.1:0-3115 GCA_943367505.1 Flavobacterium psychrophilum
AAAGTAGAGATATTGTTCTCAATCCGGCAAATAGTTTCTTCAGTATGGTCTGGCAAAAGTTGAATTATCAGACCGCCAGCCGCTTCCACTCCGTTTTTACTGAGATGGGTACCAACCACAACCAGCGACCCAGTCTGGTCTGAATTGACCAAGAAATGGTTGACGTCTTCACCCACTTCACCAGAAGCAAGCTCAACAGTGGAGGTATGAGGCTGACCAAATCCGGGATCAATTGTCACGTGGAGATAACCAGTGGAGCCAATGGCCGAACCCACGTCAAAATTGCCTAATGAGTTTAGAGGAAGTTCAATATCTGGGTGCTCAACAAAACCGCGGACAGTGCCTCGGGGTGACGCATCGACCATGACTTTGCCCAGGGGGCCATTGCCCTGAAACTTGAGAGCAACCTGACCATCTTTGGCCAAGATTTGTGAAAGCAGTACACCGGCAGTGAGGGCGCGGCCCAAGGCAGCAGCGGCTGTAAATGATAGATTGTGCCTTAAGCGAGCATCTTCGGAGAGATGAGTCGTAGTAGCAATAACGGCACGCAATGTGCCATCTGACGATATTGCTTTTAGTACGCCATCTTTCATCTAAATCTCGTTGAATTCTGCGCCCATAGTTTTTGCAGATCTCTCAAACTAAGCCCTTATTAGCATATTACAAAAATTAAAGAGTTTTGTCACCACTGCCATCCTGAACTAGTCAGCACTCTAGGCCGTCCGCCTAGATCGCTCCAAAGTTGAAGCTCGCCCCAACCAGCCAATTCAAATAACTCTTTGACCGCATCAGCCTGACCATCACCAAACTCAACTATTAGCGCCGCATGAGCGGTGGCTTCAAGGCTAGGCAGATGCTTAGCGAAATTGCGATAGAAGCCCATTCCATCAGGACCTCCGCCGACCAGGGCCAAGCGTGGCTCATGGCCAATCACTTCTGGTGCGAGAGTAGAGGCAACGGCCAGGGGAACATAGGGGGGATTGGAGAGAAAGAGATCAAAGTGCTTACTCGAGCCGAGCTTGGCCAGGCCCTCTAAGTAGTCTTCTTCAATTAAAGTAAGGCGCTCAGCCACGCCATGACAAATAGCATTGATGCGACAGAAATGCGCTGCCTGCGGAGAAATTTCAAAGGCCGTTGCCACTAATTGGGGAAATTGCTTGAGCAAACTAACTACGATAGCCCCTGAACCAGCCCCCACTTCAAGCAAACTTACCGGTTTCTTGCTCTTTATATAATCGCCAGCCGCCACGACCAGTGTTTCAGTATCGGCCCGAGGAATCAAAACTCCTGGTCCCACAGCAAACTTAAGCCCGCAGAAATAAGTCTCACCCAATACATACTGCAAAGGCACCCGTCGGCGCCTTTGCTCTAGTATTTCAGCCAGGGCCCCAGCGTGCTCAACTGACAAGACCGCCTTGGCATTAAGCAAAAGCTCATGGGCTGCCAGTTTAGTCACATGCTGTAAAGCAAGTTCAGCCTCTCGGCGAGCTTCTTCTCGCTCGATACCCAAGTCAACTAGAGCCGTGACAAAATGAGCGCGGGCCGCTTCATAACTACAGTTAGGAGGCCAATTGTCAGGCCCAATATTATCCAAACCTAGTTAAGTTCGTCGTCGCGCAGCTGCTCACGCATCAATTCTTGCTGATAAGAAAGAATACTCGCTTCGATGAGCTTGTCTAAATCGCCTTCCAGAACAGGTTGCAATGAGAAGTTTTGATTAAGGCGATGGTCAGTGACACGATTGTCTTTAAAATTATAGGTGCGAATTTTCTCTGAGCGTTCGCCAGTACCAACCTGCGATTTACGCTGATCGTAAATCTCTTTATTTTGCTCATCAAGCTTGATCTTGTGGAGCTTGGCCCGCAAAATCTGCTTGCCCCGCTCTTTGTTTTGTAGCTGACTGCGCTCTTCAGAGCAGGCCACGAAAATACCTGATGGCTTATGGACGATGCGCACAGCCGTTTCTACTTTGTTGACGTTCTGTCCGCCAGCGCCGCCTGAACGCATTGTTGTGATTTCTAGATCACGCTCATCTAATTCAAATTCGACTTCTTCTACTTCAGGCATAACAGCCACAGTTGCTGTGGATGTATGCACACGACCCTGGGCCTCGGTAGCAGGAACACGCTGCACCCGGTGCACTCCTGATTCAAACTTGAACTTGCTGTAGGCGCCGTCGCCTTTAAAAGCAACTATTACTTCTTTATAGCCGCCCAGTTCACCCTCGCTGGCGCTAGCAATCTCAGGCTTAAAGCCAACTTTATCGGCGTATCTTAAATACATGCGCAACAGATCGCCAGCAAAAATCGAAGCCTCATCGCCACCGGTGCCGGCGCGAATTTCAAGCATGATGTTCTTGTCGTCATTAGGGTCTTTGGGCAAGAGCAAAACTTTCAGCTGTTCGGTCAACTCAATGTGCTTGGCCTTAAGCGTCTCCACTTCAGCTTCAACCATCTCGCGCATTTCTTTTTCAGTTTCGCCGCGCAAAATCTCTTGTGCTTCAGCAATTTCTTTTTCAGTATCTTGCCACTGATGAAACACTTCCACGGTGCCGTGGAGTTGATGACGCAATTTGGCTAAGCGCTGATAATTCTCCTGATCATTGACAATGTCTGGATCGGAGAGCTTTGACTCTAGCTCTTGAAAGGTGTACTCAATTTCTTTGAGTTTTTCGACAAAATGCTCCATAGCACCCTTCTAGGCTGACGCTAACTGACGAATTATCGTTCTGCCGCTAAGCAATTAAAAATCGGAGAGGGAGGGATTCGAACCCTCGCTGCGTTTTAGCGCAGACAGTCTTTCCAGGACTGCACAATCGACCACTCTGACACCTCTCCAAATGGCCGTGCCAATTATAATACGGCCGGGTTTCCATGACCCCGCTCTGAAGCAGATTGGTACTTAACTCTAAGAAGTCTTAACTAATTGACTCTTCAAACGCTTAGCGCCGCCTTTAATGAGAGGCAAGAAATCTTCGGCTTTTAGGCTGGCACCGCCAACAAGGGCGCCATCGATGTGCTCTTGTTCCATTTGCTCATCAATAGTAGAGGCCTTAACAGAGCCGCCATAAAGAATAGAAACACCAGCACCAATATTAGTTCCACTATATAAATTA
>CALRJJ020000731.1:0-3115 GCA_943367505.1 Flavobacterium psychrophilum
ATGTCGACCAGCCAGCTAGTCTGTTCGAAAGGAAAAACTCTGTGAATTACTGGCACGTAGCGATCTAATAGCTGGCCGCGGCTGTCTTTTACTTCGCGTATCATCCATGGTGTCACAGCTACTCCACCGCGGGCCAGTGTGCCGTAGGCCGAGGCCAGCTCGAGAGGTGTAACCGCTGAGCTGCCCAGGGCTAGTGCCATGGTGGGCGCTAAGTTAGATCTAATACCAGCAGCTCTTAAGGTATCAATGACATTGGTGATACCTACTTGTTCCATGACGCGAATTGTACACATGTTGCGTGACTGGCAAAGGGCTTCTCTTACCGTAATTTCGCCCATGTACTTGCCGTCATAGTTTTTGGGAGCCCATTCAACCCCAGTTTCTTGGGTCATTTTAAAAGGGATATCTTGTACGGTGCTTTCTGGAGTTAAGACACCGCCCATGAAAGCGGTGAGGTAAATGAAGGGCTTCAGAGCTGAACCCGCCGTATGCGGATTGACAGCACTGTTCCATTGATTTTTCCAATAGTCATGGGCACCACCAACTAAAGCCCTGACAGCTCCATCTTTAACCGATAGACTTACCAATGCTTCTTCTTCTATCCCCGCTGGTGCTCTTCTAATTTCAGCGGCGAGGGTTTGTTCTGCAGCTTCTTGAGCAATAGGATCTATGGTCGTATATATTTCAAGGCCATTTAAGCCGATGGTGCGCGAATCAAATTGGCGCCGCACTGATTCAAGCACCAGTGCCGTAAAGTAAGGATAGTGGCTGAAAGGCTGACTTGGTTTAGCTACTTCAGCTCTTTTGAAAACCAGGGGCTGAGATTCGGCTAGTAGACAGTCGCTTTCGGAGATAAAGCCGCACTCTACCATGGCTCTAAGCACTTGCTTTTGCCTCACCATTGCTTCTTTTCGTTTGTCTTTTGAACCTAAGAACGATGGTGCGCGAATGATGCCCGCTAAAAATGCTGATTCTGGTAAGTTGAGATTGCTTGCCTTTTTACCAAAATAGTTATGAGCTGCCTGCTCAATGCCCCGGGCACCGTTACCGAAATAAATTTCAGTGAGATAAAGGGAGAATAGCTGCTCTTTAGTGTATTTTTCTTCTAAGCGGTAGGATGCCACCACTTCGGCTAGTTTGACTATGCCGGTGCGTTTGACGTCTGGGAAAAATAGATTCTTAGCTAATTGCTGGGTAATGGTGGAGCCGCCCTCAACCATTTTTAGAGCTTTGGCATTGGCAAATGAGGCTCGCAGTATGCCTTGAAAACTCATGCCGCCATGCTTATAAAAATTCTTGTCTTCTGCTGCTAGCACAGCCTGTTGCATACATACTGGCACTTGATTGAAGGGAATCAGGGTGCGAGGCATTCCTAAATTGATGCGTTCTATAAGCTTGTCATTGCGGTCATAGATAGAAATAGAATCAATTGGTTTGTAATTCTTGAGATAGTCGATATTCGGTAGGTGATTTACTTCTTGTATGACCAGCATTCCTACTACGGTGCCGCCTAAGATCAACATTACTAGGCCTACTTGACCAAGCATTTTTAAGATGGTGAAAGTTGAGCGCAAGAAATCTCTCATGCCGCCCAGATCGTTCATTTCTCGAAGATTGTTTGGTCGCAAAAAATGCCTACGCTATCACTGTTGAGACTGTTGAGCCTGATACCAGGTTCGAATTGAAGGATCGATTGTAAATGCTTTTTCGAAGTCGTTTGCGCTCTTCTCGCGGCTGCGATCGTCTTCTTTGAGAGCATGCAAAAAGGCCCGGTGAAAGTAAGCTTGAGCGCATTCCGGGTTTAGCCTAATTGATTTATTGAGATCGGTCATGGCCGCATCAGGCAGACCCATTTCATCAAGCAATCGGCCCCGGCTTAAATAATTGGTCCACTCGTCGGGTTCGCTCTCGATAACAATATTGAAGTCTTCTAAGGCTTCCTTTAACCGTTTCAATTTCCACAAGCTGTGGGCGCGATAGTACAAATCTGGCTCAAAGGCTGGGCTCAATTCTACCGCTTTAGTGATGTCGTCAACGGCTTCTTTAAATTGCTCAAGGCGATAGTTAAGTTGCCCTCGGAAGCTGTAGAGTGTTGGTGAATCGTCCTTTATAGCTATGGCTTGGTCATAGGCTGACAGCGCCAAGGATAGCTGTCCGAGGTCGCTCAACACCTCTGCTTTGGCGGAAATAATTATCACTAGTAGGCTGTTGTTGTCAGCAATTGCGGCAGCAGAGTCTATGATCTTGAGCGCCTCTTCTGAGCGCCCCAATTGGTGCTGACAAAGACCTTTATTCATTAAGGCAAGAGCGCTTTTCTCGACAGCAAGGACTGCTTCGAAATCGCGGATGGCAACGTCATATCGCCCGGCCATCATCAGAGCATTGCCTCTGTTTAGTTGGGCCTGCCATAGGCCTGGGCTGGCTGCAAGGGCTTGGGTAAAGCAGAGTGCCGCTTCGTTGGCGCACTGGTTTTGCAAATACATAAAGCCTTGCTGAAAGTGCAGGCTTGCTTCTTTATCGTCCATCCGCTTTCCTGGTTAATATCAAACTTTGCTTGAAAATCTCAGTGCTAAATCTCAGTGCTAAATTACATTCTACAGGCATTCCCCTGCCAAGCTATAAAGTGCGACAATACTGATCATGTGTGGAAGGTACACCCTAGCTCATTCTACTGAAGATATTCTGGCCCGCTTTCGGGTCAGAGACCTCGAGCTACCAATTGCGGCCCGCTATAACATTGCTCCATCCAATTGGGTCCCTATTATCATTGCCAATCAAATGGAGGGCGGCCGTCGCATAGAGGCCGCTCGCTGGGGCTTTATTGCTGCTTGGTCGCGGGATGCCAAACCAATGATAAATGCCCGAAGCGAATCAATTGCAGTTAAGCCTTTCTTTCGCACTGCTTTTCGGGCAAGGCGCTGTATCGTGCCCGCCGACAGTTTCTATGAATGGACTGGTGATGGTAAAGCCCGTAAACCCTGGCGGGTGCATTTGAAAGACAAGAGTTTGATGGGGTTTGCCGGTCTTTTTGAGGATTGGTCTTCGCGAGACGGCGATGAGATTCGCACCTGCGCCATCATTACTGTGCCGGCCAATCGAGTAATGGCTCAGTTCC
>CALRJJ020000732.1:0-3111 GCA_943367505.1 Flavobacterium psychrophilum
AGACCGGTAAACCTGTAGGCAATGACTTGCGCAATGGGCTACTGACCGCACCAGCGCTTTATGTTTTAGAGCGTAACGACACTTCTTCTCAGCGCCTAGTTGAGTTGATTAATAAGAGAGCTGTGCAAACCGATGAGGGCGTAGAAGAGGCTTTGTCCATTATTCGCAAGAGTGGTGGGGTTGAGCAGGCTCAAGCGCTAGCATTGTCTTATGGCGCCAAAGCAAAGAGTAGCTTGTCTGTTCTGCCTGACAGTGAGAGCAAGCAGGCTCTAATAGCGATGGTTGACTATGTATTGGTGAGAAGTAATTGATCTTGATTTGGTAATACCCATGAGTGCACAAGCTAAAAACCGCCTTCTACCTGAAAATTTCTATCCTCTGAGTTTGTCTCTGAGAGGCAAAGAAGTAATTGTTTTTGGTGGTGATTTAGCAGCTTTTAGTGAACTATTGCGTCTATTGGAGGCGGGAGCCACAGTCACTGTTGTCTCTTCTGCCTTTGTCTGCGAAATTCAAGAGTTGCATATCACCTACGGCAATCGGCTTGAATTGGTGCGAGTGAGCGAAGTTAAATATCTAGAAAAGTGTGAAGACCTAGCCAGATTTTCTCTGGTTTTTGCTTTGAGTACAAATCAGGTGGCTAATGAGAAAGCTGCAGCTATAGCCGCTTCTAGTAAGGTGCCGTTTTATTTTGTGGCTGGTTCTGGTTGCACCTTTGTTCCGGTCACTGTATTTAAGCGTGGTCATGTCAAAATTTCGGTTTCATCAGATGGTATCTGTCCACCCCTAGAGACAGCGCTGATGCAACGTATCGAAGAAGTTTTGGTGAACGATTTTGATCGTTATAGCGTTTTTCTTGACTCGGTGCGGGAGCAGCTGAATGCTGAGTCTGTTGCTGATGGCTTGAAGACCTGGTCTGAGCTGAATGCCTCTGAATCTCTGGCATCAGCATTGTCACGCCGTAATTTCGAAGAAGCAATCAACATAATTCAACAGTTGCAGAAAAATTCTGAGCTTAGTGCTGACAGTAGTGAAGAGGCGAATTGATGGTGGCCCTTGTAAGCGAAGATGATAAAAGCAAAGAAGTTGAACCGGAGGTTGCTGCCTCTCTCGTGGTGCCACCTAATAAAGTGAAAGATGGGAAGCGCGATAACACAAAAGATCAGCTCTCACCTTTTGCATCGGTAAAGCTTTCGGTCTTTTTGATGTGCTTGATGGCTCTGACAATTCTAATCGGCGCCGGGGTGCCACAGGAATCTCAAGGCGGTCAAGAGAAAGTCTTTGAAGTGTTTGGCAATCAGGTTGCCGAATGGTTGGTTAGACTTGGTATCAGCGATATTTATCACTCGCCCTGGTTTCTTGCTCTGACAGCCACTCTTACTTTAAACATGATTGTGGTCAGTTTTCAGAGAGTTTTTCCTAAACTGAAATTGCTCAAGAATTCACTGCCCTTTTTCCGCGGTCAAGATATTCTCAAACTGCCTGTGCACTACTGTCTGAACGTGGCTAAGGCCGAAGAGCAAACCGCTTTAATTGCCGATCTCTCAGTGCGTTTGACCAAAATGGGTTACAAGGTCAAGGCTGAGGGTTCTAAGCTCAAGGGCGAATACGGTCTGGTTGGGCGCTTGGCGCCATCGGTCACCCACGTGGGGCTGCTCACCTTGTTGCTGGGTATCACAATTACTTCGTGGACGGGCTTTACTGGTTTTCAGCCAGTGCTGCTCGATGAGAAATTGAATTTTAGCGATTCTCAACACAGCAAGCTCTGGATTGGTTCTTTGCCGAAATGGCAGGTGCGAGTAGATGGCACCAGGCGTGAGAACTATCCCGGAGGGCAAGCGAAGCAGTGGTTTAGTAATCTCAGTGTGGTTGATGATAAAGGCAAGGTACTTCATCAAGGCGAAATATCGGTCAACAATCCACTCACCTACGAGAACGTTGATATCTATCAGTCGAGTTGGGGTCTGGCTAAGGTAGCAGTGAGTTTTAATGGTCATCAGCGCCAATTAGACCTCAGGCCGATGGGCGAGAAATATGCTTGCTTTCTACCCCTTGATCAAGACACTGTATTGATAATGTCTTTGGCATCAGAAGGTAAAAGTCTGCGCGTCTTTGCTAAACGCCGGGAATGGCAAGCTCCTAAGCTTATTTCAGAGATTCAGTCTGGTAAGTCAATTAAGTTGGGCGATGTTGATGTAGTCTTTGAAAAGGCTATACCTGTAACTGGGCTGCAATACAAAAGAGATCCGGGGCTACCAATCACCTATCTGGCTTTTGGCATAATAATGATTGGGGTTCTCTTAGCCGCTGTTCCTCACCGCCATGTCTGGGTGGCAGTTGAGGACAACAGACTTTATATGGGAGGCACCTCGCGCAAAGCCAAAGTAGGCTTTGAGCGCAGTATGGATAATTTGGTGGAAAAATTGAAAGCATCCTTTACCCTGCAAGAGCAAGCGCAATTAGATCAGGGAGAACAAGCACATGTCTGATTTTCAGCTCTATCTAACTAACACGGCTGGGCTATCATCTGTGGCGTCGTTCTGGGTGTTCGTCGCCTCTAATGGCACCAAACGATTTAATAGTATTGCTCTGAAAGTGGCTAACGGAGTCATGCTTGTCGGCTTTATTGCTCTTACTGTAGCGATTGTTACTCGCGGTATAGAAGCCCAACGTTTTCCTCTAGCTAATTTGTATGAATCACTCTTATGGTTTGCCTGGGCCACCATGGGCGGCTTCCTCTATCTTTGTCGTTCTTATGGCATTCAGCAACTGGGTTGGTTAGCCAGCCTGCTTGCTGCCACGATGTTTCTATATGGCAGTTGGTTGCCTTCAAGTCAGCATGACATAAGCCCGCTGGTGCCGGCTCTGGTCAGCTATTGGCGACAAATTCACGTACCGCCATTGATCGTCTCTTATGCCATGTTCTTTTTGGCAGGCTTGTCTGGCCTACTCAATCTCTGGCAATCAGGGCGTTTGCGCTCTCTCGCTTTCTGTGTTGGCACTATCATTGCTGCTAGTAGCGCTATTGGTCTTGGTACTTTCAGCAAGGTAGATACTCAGTGGCTGCAAATATTGTTTGTGGCTAGCTCAGTAATTGGTCCATTTTTGGCATTT
>CALRJJ020000733.1:0-3103 GCA_943367505.1 Flavobacterium psychrophilum
GGGTTAGGCACGTTTTGCTTGTAATAGCCCCAGGGAAAACCCTTTATCAATCTCTTTCTGGTTAGTCGCTTCGGAAGTTTTACTAGTCCTAGGCCCAAGGATATGGTTGTGACAAACAGCGATTCCAATAGAGCGATGTTCCAAAAATCCATGGTGCACCTCAAATAGAGCAGACTCTATTTGCTTCTCACTGAAATCGACTAACAGTTGCAAGCGCTTAGGGTTCTGCTCTTTTGTCAGCTGCGCAGCTGCAAATACCGCGAAGTGCTTTGCCTGATAGCCTTTCAGTGCGGTTTGGCTTACTGGCTGCCGCTTGAAGTTGTAAGAAATTCAGCTAGTAAATCTTACGGAGGCACTATCGAGGAGTTCGCGTGAATTGCAAACTAAAATATGGCAGTTGTGCTGCTGATATAATTGTAGTTATGCAAAAGAGTTGTTTCCACACTGTAGCTTCCTCTGCTCTTTTGTTAGTGCTGCTCTGTGCTGCCGAGAAATTGTGTTGGGCCAAAGCTAGTTGGCGAGTGCTTGAGTTTCCGCCTAACTACTCGGTCGGCAAATTGAATCAATTACAGATTCCCCTTGAGTTATACGGTAAAGGCAAAGGTGTTCCTTTTGCCGAGGCGCGCGGACTGGTCAAATTGCCTTCGACTAAGCTGATCAAGTTCGAGCCGAGTTGCTCTTTTTATCAGCATCCGCAGTGCCTTTTGAAATTGCCTGCTGATGCGTTTGACTATGTGGAATTGCGTTTTGTCGCCATGACTGATGAGGAAAATTCTTGGAGTGATCGGATGGTGCCTTACCTGCGGCATGTCTCCGGTCTAAAAGGAATTGATTTAGACGGCACCGAAGTGACCGATAAGGGCCTTGCGACAATGGGTACCATGCCTGAATTGATATCGCTCTCAGCTGGCAATGGCTTTATAACTGGAAGTTGTTTGCCTGCTCTCGTTGGCTGCAAGAAACTGACTGAACTGCGCTTTGGTGGCGCTGATGTGAATAACGACAGCTTGCGATATTTGCAGAATTTTCCTCAGCTTTCACACCTCGGTTTGACTCGGGTAAACTTGTCTGTAAGTGGTCTTGAGCATGCTTGTAAGTGTCGTGCCCTCACTGACCTCGATATAGATTTTAATCGTGACATTGATGATAAAGCACTACCATTTTTGCTAAAGCTTCCTAAGTTGCAGAGACTTAGTGTGAAGCAGACTAAAATTTCGGTGATGGCTCTTGAGTCATTAGGTCGGCATGGCCTTGTCGGCATTGATTTGCCCAAGCCTTTCGGTGAATATGCGCCTGGTGAACAACGGCGAATTAGAAAAGCTTTCCCCTCTATCCCATTTAAGATTAAAGCCGTTGAGGGTGTGGATTCATACACCAATACAATGTTTGGACCAATGACTCGATGATCTATCAGGTTGTCTGAGCAACAGTGTCAGTGCTTTATTCAACTTTCAACTACGGCAGACAGTATACTCGTGGAAAACGATAGAACCCATGGCTGTGGGCTGCTATCGTTTTAAGATTGGTGTTTGCAATGACAGTCGGCACAGTGCCGTGCGGTCAGTAAGTGCAGAGACTTTCGCTCAGGCCGCCACGTCGATTTTGGGACAAAGTTCAAACAGTGAATTGATTACTCTAGCACCGGGAACTGCCAGATTGGCTACACCTGGGCGCAAAATTAGGGCGGCTTGCATGCCCGCAGAAAGTGCTGCTCTGACATCGTTTATGTGGTTATCGCCTACCATCATCACTTGCTCTGGTGCTACCGCAAAAAGCTGCAGGGCTCTTTCAAAGATCTCTGGCCGCGGTTTTGCTTGGCCTACCTCGAACGAGTAGATCTTATGTTCAAAGTAGGCGCCTAAGCCTAGTTGTTCAAAGAGAAAATGAACAGGAAAAGGCCAGAGATTGGAAACCAATCCCAGCCTGTAGCCGTGTGCTTTCAGGGCTTGCAGAGCGGCCAGAGTGTCTTCATAGAACTTGAATCCGGCTGCTTCGCGCTTCAGCACCCTGGCAAAGGCGCGGTGTGCTGCTTTGCTTGGCCTGGGGCAAGCAAAAGTGCTGGCGAGATGATTGAGGAATTCCACTGGATCGCTGATATTGGTGGTAAGGCAGGCCCGCATGAAATCAGGGTCTTCAATTGCTTCATTGCGACCAGCGACGACTGCTACTTTGTACCCAATAATTTTCTGCACAGCGAGAATGGGTTCGCGATCAAGGGAGTAACCCAGTGTGCGCCACAGGTCGAAGAGAATCACTTTTGTTGTTTTCATCAAGCACTCCGTTTTTGTCTGGCAGCAGTGGCAATTTCCAGCACTTTTGCTTCGCTCTCGATTATGCTCAAGCGCGGATCAGTGGGAAAAAGCTGCCAGACTTTAGTGTTGTCGGTTTTTGAATTGCTTGTGCGGCAGGCATCTTTTACTACCTCTATTGCCTCTATATGAGGTATATTGGCTGCCAGCAGACCTTTGACTGTATCGAGCACACACATGTCGGTGTTTACACCGCAGAGGCGAAAGCGCTTGCTTGGAAAATCTTTCCTGTCGCAGGTTTGTAGTACCTCCCGTGAGCCGTCTTGGATTAGTTTGGAGGTTTCGTTCCAGTGCGCGCGGTCGTAGCCCTGCACGGCTTTGAGTATTGCGGGATAAGTTCCGGCGAACATTTCAGACTGAAAGACGCTGAAGTATGGAATCCAGAGAAAAATGATTCTGTTTTGTCTCTGTCGCGCTAACATCACTTCGCGTACGACGTTGCTTATGGTGTTGCTGTCTGCAGTGAAAAGCGGCTGCATATCTATCACGACTAGTGTGTACTCGTCATTTGCATTCATGACGGTCTCCAGTTAAAGTTGGCACCAGTGTTTTCGATCTTGATCGAAGTAGCTGATAGAGCCATTCTCGATTTGGTAGTTCCAACCGTGAATGTGTAATTTGCCTTGAGCCATAGCTGCAGCCACTGACGGATGTGTTGCCAGGTTCGCGAGCTGTAGCACTATGTTGTTGTTTGTTGTTTCAAGCAATTGCTGAGATTCGTCGCAGCACGAGCAATTGGCTGTGGTAGCCTCAGTAGGTGCAGTAGCTAGAGTACCTGCAGTGGCGTGACTTAG
>CALRJJ020000734.1:0-3099 GCA_943367505.1 Flavobacterium psychrophilum
GGATGGTCACTGTAATAAACAGACCTATTTTTCCGAAGGGCTTAGCAAGCCTCTGGCGATTTCCAACCGATACTTTGGGGTATATATGTATGTGAATGATTAATTCTTGCCGTACCATGGGAAAACTACGTAGTTCAGAGTGGGAGAAATACGTAGTCGCCAATTGACAAGCCCTCAGGCCACCGTCAGAATGAGCTTACTTACCACAGATATGCGCGCAGTTCAGTATTTGCAATTTTTTGGAGTCTGCAATGACAAATCCTGCTCCGGCAGCTGATAAAACCAAAGATGCAACTCCTCCCGTCAAAACGGAAGCAGGCGATGCTGCGACTAGCGCTAAAGCCAAGCTTCAAGAAGATGCAGCCAAGCCGAATGATGCTACGAAGGCTACACCTACCGATGGTAAGAAAGAGAGCTCTGATGCCACAAGCAAAAAGGCTGAACCAGAAGAGAAAAGCTGGCTAGATAAGGCCAGAGAAGAAGCTCTAGATTTTCTTGGTTTCAATGGATCTTCAGCAGTTAAGGTAGAAGGGAAACCTGAGGCTAAGCCTAAACAGCCAGAACCGAAGAGCAAAGAAGAGCTTCATCTCGATATTCCGAAACTAGACTATGGATTCACTTCAAATCTGAAGCTTGAGCCTACGGCCATAGCTAAACCTGGCGACAAGCCAGCGGATGCAAAGGAAGAAAAAACTGGCTTAAGCTGGCTCTGGGATAAAGCATACTCAGGTGTTACATCAGCTGGAAAGTATGTCACCGATAGCTTCAGCGGAGCATGGGATTCGCTGACCGGCTCAGCTACGGTCATTGAACAGGGCATAAGTAATTTCGGCCACAATGAGACCACCGTGAAAGGAGCCGCAGGCGAGTACAAAATCACTAACGATAAGGGCGAACTGGTTGAATTCACCTCAGAGGCCAATGGTCTCCTAACCAAGATCAATACTGACGGAAAGAGCATAGTCGACGAAAAAACTGGAATGAAGTACACATTCGCCCCAAATGGCGATATGGCTCTAGACAACAAAGCGGTAACGGTAATTTCGGATAAAGATGGTCACAGAATCATTACCGATAAGAAATCTGGAGACGTCTTCGACTACGACAAAAAGACCAATGAAATCTACCGAGTTGAAAAAGACGGTACACACACGAAATATTCAAAAGATGAAGTCGAAAAAAAATATGGTGAGTGGATCAGGACCATAAACGAGTTATCCGATAAAGCAGAAGACTACGGCAAGAAACTCGCCGCTGGTGATGTTGCCACACATGGTGATAACGTTACTGTTCGGCGTGCCAATGACATGGTCACAGCCAACAAAGTTGAGCACACCATGGTTATAGAAGGTCTTAAACCTGACGGTTCTTTGTCTGGCGTCAAGCACAGCATTGATTTCAAGACAGGCGAAGTCGTTAACGAGGCCGCCGGTGTCAAAACAACCCAAAGACTTCGCGATTTCTTGAAGGAACATCCAGAGTATAGGATGGGTCCCGACGGTATTTTCCAATTCGACTGCGACCGCAAAGGCGGAGACAACCGCTTCCACCGCCAAAGGATGAGATTGAACGCCGGTCATGGAACAGACCCAACCGTTGTCGCTACCAATGCTGAAACTGGTGAAACAGTCAAAATTGATTCCCCCGGTGGAGGCAAGGTCGTGCAAGTGCACGCTGACGCCTCGGGCAAGCAGCTAGGTGATAAGGTCTTAGTTGACCCCGCAGACAAGGCCCATGCCTATCAGGAAGTCAACGCCGCAGGAGTGGTCACCGCAAAAGTAGACACCAGCAAACCCGATGCAGCCTTTAGTTTTAGTGATGACCAAGGTAACAACATATTGAGTGTTGCCGACCGAAACGCAATGATCAGCTATGGAGATTACGCCATAGGCATTTCTAGCGACGATAAGGTCTACGACAGTCATGGAACTCTCTTCCACGATGGCAGTATCGGCGCAAGCGAGCGAGCCCAAGCATCAGCAACCGAAGCCGTGGCCAGTGCTAATGCAGCAGCTCAGGCCGCCAGCCTGGCAAGTTCACTGGTGCAATCAGCTATGTCTAACCCTGGTTCTATGGACGTGGGATACCTTACAAGCATGTTGAGTAGCGCTTATAACGCCGCAGCCAGTGCCATGGCGCAGTCAATAACTTCATTCAGTGCTACGGGCATGATAGCGGCCAACTCGGCCATGGCTACCGTCTCCTCCAAGTTAGGACAAGTTGGTATGGTGCAAGCAGCCAGGGCTAACCTTGATTCGCAGGGAGTCTTTAACGGCCCAGAAAGAGAAATAGCTCTGAATTCAAGCGTGTTTGGTGGTAGCGACATCGCTAAAGCAGTAGAAGTAGCCAGGCAAAGACTAGATATAACTACACCAAGCTAAAAGCAGTGGCAAAGAGTTAACAGTTATGCTGGCCTAGACGGAACGGGCAAAGCAGTGAAGCACATCGATGTTTCAGTGGGCTTGAATAGGCTATCTTAAGCAAGCGGTCTAGAATTGGCTTTCTTAAGATAGAATTGCTACGATGCCATTCCATAGGAAAGATCGTTAATGGATTCGTACCTGCGCCATATAAGCTTTACAGTGATTGTTTTCCTTTGTCTTTCTGCCGTAACCTTAACAGGCTGTCAAACCGTCAAGCTAGCGCCGACAACGTCACAGCCCACTGGTGGAGTGAACGCTGCTGCTGACACCCCGGTGGCAGGGAACTGGCAGGTCTCTTACTCAGTGGGCGGCGATACACAGTCAGCGCACATGAACATTAGCCAGAACGGTAATTCATTTCAAGGCGTCGGAGTCGACGATAGTACCCAAGGTAACTTCGTCATAGATGCCGGAGTCATCAATGGCAAATCAATCACTTTCCACAAGCGCTATCACGTTGATGAAAATCCTAATTTGCCTCCTATCATTTATATAGGCAGTTTTGAAATGGCCAAAACAGCCCAATACAGCGGCCCGTATATGTCAGGAACATACAAAGCTACACAGAACGGTAAGGTGGTGGAAGGTCAATGGGATGCTCAAATTGATGGCGGCGGCCTAGCGGCCACACCGACCCAACCCAGTCCACAACCGGAAGCCCCTCAGAGCGGTGGTT
>CALRJJ020000735.1:0-3097 GCA_943367505.1 Flavobacterium psychrophilum
GCTGGTAATGACACCAATGAAGAGCATCATCAGGCCACCCCAGAGAGCTGGTACCCAGCCATGAATGGTTAGATAGCCAGGCATAAGGTCGGCGAGCACTTTTAAGGTTATGGCCGGGATGAGCCAGAATCCTAAAATCCATGCCGGTATGAGCACAAGCAACGCCAGGCCGAAGGTTGTGATCGTTAGGAAAGTTGTCAGCACTATGGCTAGAGCCTCAACTATCCAGCCGATGAATGCAAAAACGAAGCCAGCTGCAAGAGCGCTGACAAAGCTGCCGTGAGTGTCTATGCCTTTAATCATGGGGAAAACCCAGTGAAAGGCAGCGGCAATTAAAACTAGTCTGATTAGGTAGGCTTTCATGCCTCCATCATAACCCTAATCTAGTTTTTTGGCTTCCATATTGGATCTTGGAACTTGCTCGATTTACTTGGTTCAAACCAACGGGTCATTGTCATTTTCTGTTGGGTGTAGAACTGAATACCTTCTGAGCCTTGAATGTGCAAGTCGCCATAGAACGAAGCATTCCAACCCGTGAAGGGGAACCAGGCCATGGGCGCGGGGACACCAACGTTAATGCCAATCATGCCAGCATTGAAGTGATGTTTGAATTCGCGGGCTGAGCGACCGGAGTTGGTGTATATCACGGCGCCGTTGCCGTATGGGCAATCGCGACCAATGGCAAGGGCGTCTTCTAGTGAATCGACACGCACCACCGATAATACTGGCCCAAATATCTCTTCTTTGACCACAGACATTTCTGGCTTAGCATGGTCGAGAATAGTTGGTCCTAAGAAAAATCCGCTCGATTTTGCTGCCTCTATATTGCGACCGTCCAGAGCTACTTTAGCTCCTTCGCTTTCGCCTTTATTGATCATGCCGCGCACTTTTTCTAAATGCTCTTTTGACACCAACGGCCCCATATCTGGATGGGTACTGCCTTTTCCATCGGTTGGACCAACTTTCATCTTGGCCGATGCTTCCACTAAATGTGGTATCAAAGCTTCAGCAGCTGCACCCACTGGCAGGGCTAAACTGCCCGCCATGCATCTCTCACCAGCACAGCCAAAGGCTGATGCCTGAAGGGCTTGCACTGTTTGCTCCATGTCGGCATCAGGCATAATGATGATGTGATTCTTGGCGCCACCGGCAGCTTGTACTCTCTTGCCGTTGGCTGTGCCTGTGGTGTAAATGTATTTGGCAATATGGGTCGAACCGACAAAGGAGATGGCCTTAATCAGTGGGTGGGTCAGTAAGGCGTCAACGCAATCTTTGCCGCCGTGAACGATATTGAATACACCATTGGGTAGACCAGCTTCAGCCAGTAGATTGGCAATCATCATGCTGGTCAATGGCACTTTTTCGGAAGGTTTGAGCACGAATGAATTGCCGCAGGTCAGGGCAATCGGATACATCCACAGAGGAACCATGGCTGGGAAATTAAAGGGCGCAATGCCTGCGCAGACGCCAATTGGGTGGCGAATGGTCTCGCAATCGACGTTGCGAGCAATGTTTTCCATGCTCTCGCCCATCATCAAGCTGGGGATGCCGCAGGCAAATTCAACTACTTCTATTGCTCTTTGTACTGAAGCCTTTGCCTCAGGAAGGGTCTTGCCGTGCTCACGAGTGACACATTCGGCAATCGCTTCATAGTGTTGTTCCATCAAGTTTTTGAAGCGGAACATCACCCGGGCCCGTTCGATGATTGGCACTTCCTTCCATTCGAGGAAGGCTTTGTGAGCTGCTTGCACGGCTCTGTCTACATCGGCATTGCCACCGAGTGGCGTGCGGCCAATGATTTCACCAGTCGAAGGATTGTAGATGTCTTGAAACTCGGTCGCCGTTGAATCTACCCAGTCGCCATTGACTAAGAGCTTGCACACTGTTGCAGTGCCGGTTTTTGTTGCAACCATTCCACCCTCCGATTTTTTGCAAAAGCTGGTGAAGCTTCACATAATTTGCACTTTAAATAATCTGCAAAAGAATATCGGTTTGGCCTACTTTAAGCAATATGAAGAGAGCTATAAACCCTCAAACAATGGCTCTTTGAGAATCTTCTAATAGGTGGAGCGTCTTTAATAGCTGGCTGAAGCTTTAGCCATGGCTTGGTCGGCATAGTTCATGGCCTGGTTTGCCTGTTCGCGAGCTTGATTGGCGAGGGTCTTTGCCACTGGTGAGCTTGTGGTGCTGGCCAGGGAGCTAGCGCTCTCGGCTGCCGCTTGAGCGCTGTTGGCGTAAGAGCGAGCTTCGCTGGCCGCTTGTTGTATGGCATTGCTGTTGTTTGAGCTAAGGGCCTGGTTCAACGAATTGCGGGCCGAAGCGGCATAGTTTTGAGTTTGGGTTAGTTGACCTTGCACTTGCGAATTGATACCAGCAAAGTTGGCTTGAACAGATTTGGGGTCATATGTAGATGTAGGAGTGTTTCTTTGCGCACTGAGGCCTTGATTGCTCCCGCCGTTTTCGAATATCTGGTTGAAATTGGTCTGGTTCATATTGTTGCCAGCTCCTGTCCTGATTCCAGAACCAGTGCTGATTCCAGAGCCGCTATTCTGGCCAGAGCTGCCATTAAAACCATTGCTGCCGCCGCCAAAGCTAGAGCCGGAGCCGCCGGAGCCAAAATTGCCGCCGCCGCCGCCATTAGCTGAAGTTGATTGAACATTGCCCCACTGTTGGCCAGTAGAGAAATTGTTGGCATTATTGCCAGCGCGATTTTGATTTTGCGATTCCATCAAGCTTTGCTTGTAGGTTTTATTGTTTGTCGTGCCATTATTGCTGGCTCTATTAGTCGTGTCGTTCTGACCACCGGCTCCCTTTGCTAGAGGTGTGTCTTTGGGAAAAACAATAAATTCGCCAGGGCTTTTAGATTTGCCCATCAGCTTCTCTAGTATGGTGTCCCACATGCTGGGAGTGTTGACGGGGGTATAGCTAGGGTTGGCGCTGGTGTTTCCGGTATTTCCAGTGTTTCCGTAATTGTTTCCGTACCCACCAGTATTCGTGTTGCCGCCGCCATAGTTTCCAAAATCTGATTCAGGTGGAGTGCTATAGCCGCCGGGATAATTGCCGCCGTTATAAGAACCAGAGTTCGTGTTGCCCGAAC
>CALRJJ020000736.1:0-3094 GCA_943367505.1 Flavobacterium psychrophilum
ATGCCGCTGAAGCCATAGCGTGAGCAGGTCTCAAAGGGAATGTAAGCGGCATGCCCTAGTATTATCAGCGGTGCGGCAGCGGCAATAAAGTTTGCTATTGAGTGCCGCTTTGGCAGGCTAAGCGGTAGCAGTAACAAGCCGATGGCTGCTAGTGTTAGAGCCAATTGATGGAGAAAGATTTGCAGGCCTAAGCCCAAGCTAAGGCACTTGTGGTGAAAATCGTTCCAGGGCAGCAGCCATAATCTCTCTGGCTTCCGCAGGGCTAAATTAACCGACTGCCCGGGCTTTTCTTTGAATATGCTGGCCATGCACACAAGCGGGCTGACGCCCTCGCCGTAGCTTTGCATGGTTGAGTCTAGGGGCACTGTGCCCCAACCATCAGAGTCGCAACTCATGCCCCGGGTGATGTTGTAAATCGGCAGACGATAGGCGCTAGCTCGCCAGTGTCCGCTGGTCTCGTGGGTAAACAGCAACCAAGGAGTGGCTGCCAAGGCTGCTCCGAGAGCAAAGCTTAGAGCCGTAATTGTTTTGCTTTTACACTTTGGGCTGGCTTTTTCACTGCCCGGTGGTAGAAAAAATGGTCCGATCAGTGCCGCTATCCAGAGTGTGACTATAAGCGCTAAACTAAGTACTAGCGCTGGTTTAGACATAAACACCAGGGCTAGCAACAGGCCGCTAACCAGGGCGAGAATATTTGCTTTGGTGCTGGAATTTGCAGCGGCTTTGAGTTTAAGTGTCTGCACCATCAAGCGAATTGCCAAAAGCAAAAGCGCTGTTGCCGGTAGTTCCCCAAGAAAACTATTGGTGCTAAGTATGGCTGCAGGATAGAGGGCCCAGGCTAATCCTGTGCCTAGAGCTAGATATTTGGCCTGCTTCCCATTGCCCAAATTGAATGCTAAAGAAGTAATTGATGCTGTGGCTAGAGCTTGAAAAAATGTCTCTATATAGATGAAAATGCGCCAGTCGCTGGCCTGGGGTATTTTGCCTAACAGCGTGAAGACAAAAGAGCCTACCAAGGGGACGAGTGGGCCGTCAAGCAGCAAATAGTCGTTGAGTTTGTGGCTATCGCTGCCCGCTAAAGGTATGCCTCCGAATTGCGCTTGAATAGCCTGGCAGAGCAATTGCACAGTGCCCATATAGTGACCAGAGTCGAAGACTAAAGTGGTGCCTGTCGGGTGGAGACTGTTTTGCATGATACAGGCGAAAACGGCTACAACAACGCAAAGTGCGATGATCTGGATTTCTGTGCGAGAGCTAGAACTAGAGCTAAATGGCATTGGCTGATTATACTCGTTTACCAGAGCCTGAGCGTTGAGCTCGCATGGCCAGCCTGGGCATCGACAGTGGGGTTTGCCTGGGGCGACACTAGTAAAAATAGTCTAAGATCTTCGTCTGGCGAAAGTGTCTTTTCTTTTACTGCGCTTGTCGATTTTGCTGCTTTAACTATGCGGTGATCGGGAGGACGGCCATCCAAGCCGCTTTCAGAAGCAAACATTTTGGTAACACTAAAATAGCGCAGAGCTGGGATGAGAAGAAAGCCTTGGTTGTCCTCTCGGTTCTGTCCAAAAATTGTTAAGGGAGCTGCTGCCGTTACTTCAATTGTGTTTGTTTGATCTGCTCTTAAAGCCTCAATCGGTAAAGCAATTAGTGAATAGTGCTCTAGTTTATCAACGTTTACTCCGCGAATTCGACTGAGTAATTCTTCAATGTCATTGATGGTGTGTTGGTAAGGAAACCCTGATGGATAGTCGCGCAGATTGGTCGCCTTTAGATCGATTTCGTGGCCGTTGAACTTGACTTTGCAGTTATCTTTGCTCAGGTTGGCATCGGTAATTAGAGCAACCCAGGCGGGTTTGTCGCTGCTCTTAATTGCTGTTGTCTCGCGCTTCGCTGTTTCGCCTTGGCTGAGAGCGTAGCGCTTGGTTTCAACATCATCAAATTGCACTTGAGCGCAGGTAAACGCTAGAGCCAGGGCGGCAATGACAAAGATGGTGCTATTTCTATTGCGGGCAATCGCTACTTTTTTCAACATACACGTAGCAGCAATAAACAAGAGCGGCATAGCCGAAAAGGCGTAGCGCGGCAGAGACTCAAAAGGCATGTAGCAGCAGTGAGTAAGTAGGTTGGCGCTGACTAAAGCGATGCCGAACTTCTCTTCTTTAGAGCTGTTCTTGCTTACAAATATCGAAATTATTCCAGCGAAACTAAAGACAATTAGCAGCCCGTGTAGCAGCCGTTGCCAGTAAAAAGAGAGGCCAAATACTGAATCGTGGAAATCATTGAATAGGCCTAGATACAGACGAGCGAATTTCTTGGTAAGAATTGCAGGCATCTCAAGAGTGTGCTCTGTCGCTAATTCATAGAAAACTCTGATAGGGTTGCGAGCATAGTTGTGTAAGGTCAGTGGTGGCACTGGCATGGTTTCCCAAAAACCAATTTCATAGTCGCAGCCCAGGGCCATATTGGTTGATGGCAAGCGCGAAGGCATAATTTCGGCATGGCCGGCAAAGGCTGCGGTAACTATGAGCCAGGGCAATAGCGCCAATACTGTTCCTAACCCTAGTGCCAAAGTCCTCGCCGTTAGAGCTTTTAGGATAGGCCTTGATGGCTGCAGCAACTGTAGTATTTGCTGGCGGAAACTTATTGCAAGTATAAGTAGAACGAGGGCGAGATTAATCAGCAGCGCTGGTTTGGTGACCATAATTGCTCCGGTGATAAAACCGAAGGCTAACCAGTCTCTGGGTCGTTGTTCTTGACGGCAAAAGATTGCCGCAAGAGCGAGCAGGCATACCAGAAGGCCGCTCAGGGGCTCAGATAAGAAGGTTCCAGCGCTGACTATGGCGGCCGGGTAAAGAGACCAGAGTAGGCCTGCGGTCGCCGACCAGGCCAGGCCCAGTTTCATTCTTTGGGCGCAAGTATAGGTGGTAACAGCTGTCAGGGCGATGATTGAACTTTGGACAAAAATGAGAGAAATCGGCGTCATCTTATTGGCCGATAGCAAAGCGGCAAGGGCGGCGCAATAAGGCATACCAAAGCCATCAAGTAAGAGCATCTGCCCGAGGTTCGCCGGGGGCAGAGCCGGGGCTCCGCAGGC
>CALRJJ020000737.1:0-3085 GCA_943367505.1 Flavobacterium psychrophilum
AGATAGATCCCTTAGACGGCACTGATGAATTTGCTCAAGGCCTAAGCCATTTCTGCGGCGTATCAGCCGCTTTGCTGAGCAGAAAAGACAACGGTACCTATCAAGCCATAGCAGGAATTATCTACATCCCAGCACAAGAACTACTTCTATCCGCCGACCTGACAAACTCGACTTTAGTAATCCAAGAAAATGGAAGCGATATAACCAACAGAGTCAAGGAAAACTATAGAGCAAACAAAGCAGAGCACTCAATCTTGCGCGGCTATCAAAGAGCCATCGATAGCAACCAAGAAGTTGAAAGCTACTATCAAACGCTTGCCCAGAGGCTAAATCTAAAAGCTGAGACGATTAGCTGTGGCGGAGCAGCCGATGGTTTTGCCGCACTGGTATTAGGCGAAATCAATGTATTGTGTTTTAACTATGACTATTCAAAAGAATGGGACGTATCAGCAGCGCAACCGATTATTGAGGCCTTGGGCGGATTCGTCTGCGACCTGACAGGCCAAGAAATCAGCTACAACAAAAGCAATAAAACTCAAGACCACTTCAATCGTCAGGGCTTTATTGCTTCAATAGTTTTTTCGAAAGAACAAATTCTGCCTGAAAATACAGCGGCACTTCTACTGCGTCGCCTAGACTAGATATTTCTAGTTACTCGTCTTTATTCATCCTCTGGCCCTGGCAAGCGCTCTTCATCAGGTTCAACGTCTTCAGCGTAGAACTCTTCTTCATCTTCTTGATCAAGAATCGATACTTCTTTGATTTCACCATCGTCATATTGGCCAGCATCTTCAGCCACCATTGCTAGCGCCGCTCCACTTTCATTAGCGGCAGTACCTGAGGAATCCGCATCAGTTTCTGAATGATCGGCTGGCTCCATCCCTGTCAAAATTGGTTTAGCCTTAGGCTTATTTTTCAAGTCTTGCATAAAGGTAAACAGCTCCAGAGCTAGCTTTTTAGGAATACCTTCACAAGCTTCTATTTCTTCTAAAGTGGCTGACTTTATTTGTTCAAAAGAACCAAAGTGATCTATTAGCTTCTTGCGACGCTTGGCACCAAGCCCTTTCAAGACATCTAGTTGGGAGGCAATGACGCGCTTAGCTCGCAGTTTGCGGTGGAAGGTGACAGCAAATCGGTGCGCTTCATCGCGCACGGCCTGCAATAGATGCAGGGCCTCAGACCGCCTCGGTATGTACACCGGCATCGAGCGATTGGGGAAGTAGACTTCTTCTTGCTTCTTGGCTAATCCAACAATAGAAAATTCGTGATCGCCTATTTTCAGACCGCCTAATTCAAGGGCAGTGAGCGCTTCCATCGCAGCACCTAATTGCCCTTTGCCACCATCGATAATAATCAAATCAGGAAAAGGCTTTTGCTCACGAATTAGCCTGGCGTAGCGCCGACCCACAGCTTCTTTCATTGAAGCGAAGTCATTGGGTTCGCCTTCTACGCTCTGTATTTTGAACATACGATATTCAGTCTTTTTCGGTTTGGCGGCTTCAAAAGAAACCATACTGGCGACGTTATCCGTACCCGAAATATTTGATATATCAAAGCACTCAATGCGGTTGGGCAGCCTGTCTATGCCTAGCCCTTCTTTTAGGGCAGTAAGGGTGCGCTCAACTTTGGCATCAAGTTGAGTGACACGATTAACCTCCTGGCCAAGAGCATGTTCAGCGTTCTTAATGGCCATATCAACCAGATCGTTTTTGCCACCGCGCTGGGGCACCAAAAGCTTCACGGCAAGCTCAGCCTTGCCACTAACAAATTCGCGCAGCACATCCATGTCGCTCAGTTCATGCTGCAACAAAATCGTTTGTGGAATAGCAACGTCTTCGCAAGCTGTGTAGTACTGGTCAACAAAGGCCTGATAGGCTTCGTCCCAAGATGTCTTCTCGAGCAGGGGAATGGCAAAGGTCTCGGAAGCAATCAGTTTGCCTTCGCGCACTTTCATCAAACAAACAGACATCATCTTTTCGGTATGGGCTTCAGCAACAATATCGTGGCTAACTTTATTGCTCTGGAAAAATACCTGTTGCTTTTCAATTACTGAACGCAATGCCACCAAGCGGTCACGAATTTTACCGGCCTGTTCAAACTCAAGGTTGTCTGAAGCCTTCTCCATATCGGCTTTGAGCTGGTCGATAACTTCAGTCTGGCGACCGGCCAAAAACATCTCTACTTGTTTGACCATGCGATCATACGGCTCGGGCTCAACCTTCTTTTGACAGGGCGCTAAGCACAGACCAATATGAAAGTTCATGCATGGTCTATCTTTGAAGAGCGGCGTTTTCCGCTGCCGCATAGGAAAAACACGCCTTAAGATGCGCATGGTTTCCCACATTTGACCAGCTTCAACATAAGGCCCAAATACTTTAGCTCGCGGATTGTCTTTCTTGAAGCGCACCGGGTCGCGAATCATCACCAAACGAGGAAAGGCAACGTCATAGGTAATGGCTAGCCAAGGATAGCGTCTGTCATCTTTAAGCGAAACGTTATAGCGCGGCAATTTCTGCCTAATCAGGTTGGCTTCAAGTAAGAGCGCTTCTTTCTCCGAGTTCGTGAGAATAGTTTCAATGGTGGATACCTTAGGTATCATCACCGCTAGTTTCGGCCGCTCTCGCCAAGAAATGTCAGCCCAGTAAGAACGCACTCGGGAGCGCAGACTTAGAGCCTTGCCAATATAAAGAATGTCGCCAAGCTCGTCTTTGAATATATAGCAACCGGGGCTATCGGGCAGCCCAGCGAGCTGCTTAACCAGATGCTCAGAGGGAGAGTATGCTTTCATCTTCTAATTTTTGACTGATTTCGAGCGTATTTGCCAAGTTTTTTTCCGAATTCTTTTTGGCCGAAGAACTTGAGCCAGACATCAAGTTTGGTATGGCCTTTTGCAGAGCCTCAGAAATATTTTCTACGCCAATTACTTCCATGCCTTTAGGTATATTGCTCAAAGGCAGCGAAGCCTGGGGCACAAGAGCTTTCTTAAAACCAAGGCGCGAAGCTTCTTTCAGCCTCTGACCAAGATTCAAAACTGGTCTAATTTCTCCCGTGAGGCCAACTTCTCCAACGGCCACCAGGCCTGGAT
>CALRJJ020000738.1:0-3081 GCA_943367505.1 Flavobacterium psychrophilum
CTTTCAAGCAGAGTCAACGGCAATTTTGGATTTTCAGAAACGCCCTGCCGCACGTCAGCATCGGCATCCTCCGCTAACTTCATCAACAAATGCTCTGGGGTCTCTGGATTTTCAGCAACCCGAGCGCGCACCCGGGCGCTTTCATCAGCGGAAAGCTTGGTCAAAATCGAGACAGAAGTATGGGGGTTACCCGCCAGCACCAGGCGCACATGGGTCTCTTCATCAGCAGGATGACGCTCACCGCCGGCATGCTCAGCTTGCAATTCACAAATAGCTCGCACCAATACTGAAAGTTTAGCGGAGGTAATAGGCTTGGCAAGATAATAATTCATCTTGGTTTTAAGCGCTTCCATGACGTCTTCATCACGCTGTGAAACGGTCAGCAACACCACAGGGATGCCCTTCAGATGGGCGTCAGCCTTAATTTCCTCAAGTACTTCATGACCATTTTTACGCGGCATATTCAAGTCAAGCAAAATTAGATCTGGCAATCTCTGGGTTTGCGAACTCTTGGCTGCATTCAAGTAATCCATGGCTTCCACACCATCATTCACCACCGTCAATGCATACTTCAAATCAGAACGCTTCAATGCTTCCTGAGTCAGCCTTACATCTGATGGGGTATCTTCCACCAATAGAATATCGATATTATTGTCCATGGCTGCTCTCCTCGGGGGTCTTCTTGCGGCTGGTAGAGTGAACAGGAAAATACATCCCTGCCCTAATTCAGACTCCACCCATATTCTGCCGCCATGCAATGCCACGATTTTCTTACAAATGGCCAGGCCCATGCCTGTTCCCTTGTACTTCGTCTTGCCATGCAGGCGGGCAAACATATCAAAAATGCGATCGGCATATTTGCTATCTATGCCGATACCGTTGTCTCGCACAGAGAATAGCCATTCATCGACTGTTCTCTCTGCTGTAATAAATATTTGCGGGTCAACTTCACCGCGATACTTGATGGCATTGCTGATCAGATTTTGGAATAGCTGAATCAGTTGCGAGCGGTCCACGGCCACTTCGGGCAAATTATCGACTTCAAGGGTGGCGTTGTTCTCTTTAATTGAAGCATCAAGATTTGCCAACACCTCTTCGATAACACCATCGACATCGGTTGAAGGCGCTGAATGGGGGTCATATTGCTGATTGGTGATACTGGAGTGAGCTAAGACCGATTGAATCAGCTGCTGCATGCGCTGAGTGCCATCGAGAATATATTCAATAAACTCTTCACAGTCTTTAGAAAGCTGCCCTTTAGTACTCTCCACTAAGAGATTGACAAAACCCTGCACTGCCCGCAGTGGCTCTTGCAAATCATGGGAAGCGATTTTGGCGAACTGTCGTAACTCTTCGTTCGAGCGAGTCAATTCAGTGGTGCGCAGTTGCACTCGGCGCTCTAGTTCTTCGTTAAGCTGCCTGCGCTCAGTAATATCACGGCCAAAGGCACAATACATACAACCATTGTCGACTTTGACTCTAAAAATTCCCATCTCAATGGGAAATTCATGGCCATCTTTGTGCAAGCACATCAGTTCACTGGTCATGCGCGAGAACTCGTCTTCTTCATCGGTCTTAAAGAAAGTAGATACTTCGCGGGTGTACTGCCGACGAAGATGCTGCGGAATAATCATTGAGAGCGGCCGACCGAGGGCTTCATTGCGCTTCCAGCCGAATGTTCGCTCAGCCTGGGCATTCCAATCGGTGATCCGCCAGTGAGAATCCATCGAGATAAAAGCATCGTATGTATTCTCGACAATAATCCGCAAGCGTTTCTCACTGCGAATCAAGGCCAGCTCTACGTTATTGCGCTCAATGGCATAGCCAAGACAGCGATAAACCGAATCATCGCTGGCCTGACCCTTGACCAAATAGTCTTGAGCCCCCTTCTTCAGGGCCATCATGGCCACGTCTTGATCATCGATACCGGTTAAGACCACAGTAGGAATATCCGGTGCCGCTGAGCGCACGCGATAAAACGTATCAACCCCGGCGCTATCTGGCAGCGAAAGGTCGAGCAAAATGACGTCAATCCCCGGCTCTTGCAAAGCATCCAGGGCTTGATTCAAGGTGGTGACACAGACCACTGACACCCCTCGCAACTCTAACTTGCTACGGGTGACTTCGGCTTGCACTAAGCTATCTTCTACGAGCAGTACGCGCATTTCTTCAGACCTTCAGACACTAAGTCTTTCAAAGCTTCTGACCTGATCTCTTCACACCTGCAAAATCGACAGAGTGCAAAAGAATGATTTTGGGTTGCCTGCGTATCTCTCTATACTTACCCATTAACCTAACCTGATTCCTTTATTAGCGCATAATTCACTTTGCAATCAGCAATGGTCGATATATGCTCTTCACATGGACGTCACGATTTCTTGTTATCCTGCAATAAGTCAGGGGCTAGAAACAACAAGAGCGAACGATAACAATTGAGAATGACAATGACCAAGACTAGAAGATTTGTAATTAGTTCCACTTTGGCCACAGCCGCCCTGGTGCTGCAATCTTTCGATATCAGCTTAGGCAATTTAGTATTAGGCAGCTCAAAGGCGAACGCTAAAGCAGTGTTAAGCGGAGAAGTTTGCTCAGCCAACGTGCACAAACTGACTTCAGAGATGACCTGGTACAAATCGCTAAGTAAGGCCGAAGCAGACGCTGAGCGCGAAGGTAAGTTGGTTGTTTGGGTGCACATGCTGGGCAAAATAGACGGCAGTACCTGAAGTGCCGGCAATAGCTTGAGGGCCGTGTCGCTCTCTTCGGAACCAGTTTTCTCAATGCTCAAGAACGACTTTGTTGTGGGCTATACAAATATCGAAAATAAAAAATATGCTGGGGCTTCAGGCAAACACAAGCCAGACGAAACGGCCGTAGACACCACCAATGGCGCCGGACCGCACAATCTGCAAATATTTGTTTTGACACCCGACGGCACAATTATGACCTGCTTGCCGGGCTACTGGAAAGCAGAAGACCTGGCCAAAGAACTCACCCTGGCTAAACAACTAAGCAAAGTCTGGCAAGACAAAAGTCTTTCCCTTGAAGAAAAGCAAATGCAGTTCAGCCAACTGCAGCTCGATC
>CALRJJ020000739.1:0-3068 GCA_943367505.1 Flavobacterium psychrophilum
AAGCAAAGCTTCCATGAATCCATATGTTCTATGTGAAAGTGGGTGCGTATAATAATCGAGTGTTAGTGAAAGCGATTTTGATTGAGTAGCCAAGCGCTTTCAGAGCGAAATTAGGAGCCGCATGCCAGATAATACAGAGCCTTGTCCCAGCTGCGGGCGTCCTACGCCAGTGGGGACTCGCTGCGTCTATTGCGCCACGGTCACAGACCTTGACTTGAAGAGTCTCCAGCTAGATTATCTCAAGCAGAGTGATGCCAAGCCTCCTGAAGAGCCAATGGGCTTGTCTGTCGTGATAGTTGTCGTTAAAACCGGTCAGAAATATACCTTGCGCACTGCTAAGGTGAAAATTGGTCGTGACCCTTCCAATCAGGTAGTTATACCTGACGACACATTTACCTCTAGGCATCATGCCTGGATCACTTTTGAAGAAGGCGATTTCTGGATTGAAGATCTTGGTTCTACCAATGGTACTTTGCTCAACGGACATCCTGTGGTCAAAAGACAGGTACTTTCTGCCGGCGATAAAGTGAGAGTCGGACACACAGAACTTACATTTGAAGTTGAGAAGAACTGAAATTAAAGGTTAGGGCTTAGGGATGGCTGATGCAGGTGGCGCCAATCGTATTGAGTTAGAGAGTCAAATTCTCTGCTCCGCTTTGCGCACGAGTTGGGCTGAAAATGATTTCAAGGGACAAGTCAAATCTTGTAGCGAGCTGTATCAGCTTTTCCCTGACTTGGTACCTGATTTAAGACCAAATCAGACTGAGATGCCTCGCGACCTCTACACTTTGTTGAATATTGATCGCGACGTTACCCCGTCGGTGGTGGTGGCGGCTTACTTCCGCGTAGCTAAAAAGTTCTTGCGTGAGTCTCTCCCCAAAGAGCAACGCCTTGAGTACTACCGCATTCTTGATGCTGGTTTTATCCTGCGTAAGCCGCGTTTGCGCTTAAGTCATGATTTGATCGTCGGTCGGGCTCAACTAGTCGACAAGAAGCACATCCCCGATGACGGCACTTTCGAGCTCATGGAGCTAACCGAAGAGCGTCCGCCACAGCCAATGATGGTGACTACTCAGCCAATCGTACAGCAGCCCTTGCCAATGCTAATTGAGTTGCTCAAGGCCGCTCAAATTATTGGATCAGCTGAAGTTCAAGCCTTAACCAATCAAATGCGCAGCTTCCCTGAAGTGCCTGTATCTGACCTCGTTCTCAGCGCCGGCTATGTCAACGAAAACGAAATGAAATCATTGCATCTGGCCGAGTTTCTACTCAGTCAAGGAAAAATTGACATTGGTCAGTTCTGTGTGGCCATGTATGACGAGCGCATGTCGGGCATTCGTATGGCTGAGTCTTTGCAGGTTCGGGGCTGGCTAGATACTCAAGTTCCCCGTTACGACAAATAGCTTTAAGACGAAATTGTGTCTCTGACAGCTATTGCGGCTGTTTTGTTACAGCTTTACAGCTTGCGTAATTTACCCCTTGATTTGTGCCAAAAGTGCTACAATTGCTGGCGCTTGAGGGATAGCCCTAAATATTGTGGCTCAATCATGGCTAGATTAGTGCGTGTTAACGATCATGCTAGAGAACAATCACCCCCGCCATACAGTTAGAGCACAGGGCAATGCGCGCTTTGCTTCGACTACAAATAGCGGTTCGATGTTCTATCGGCCTCTAGAGCAAAACCCTTCAGTGGCTAAAGATGACTTGTTTGCCAGCGAAAATCTCAAGTATGGTCGCCTATTAAATTATTTGTCCAAGACTGCATCGCAAGGCGAAAGGCAGTTGCTCGATCAAGGCTCAATGGCAGCAGTTGGCTCTAGTTCTACTGGTGCGCAAATGCTTGAGGCTTGGCTCAATTCGGGTAATTTTCCAGACTCAGAAGATGTCGATGGTTTAGAGCAGACTTCCCTCGAAGGCTATTGGCCCAAGACCGACTTCGAAGCTGATGACGATAGTCTTCACTTTGAGCGCGGGCGGCGTGAGGTTGCTGGTCAACATGGGGCCGGTGGACCGGGTGCCTTCTTACGTGGTATTCGCAATAGCCGCTCTTTAAGTAATAAGAGAGTTGCTGATAGCCCTGAATCTGGTATCACTGCTTCGATAAAAATGCGTCCCCGGGTGGAAATCAAAGAAAGTAGCAGCGGCCGCGGTAGCGTTGAAACTTTCCCCAGTGGTGCCAAAGTTGTCAAAGACGATATTGGTCGAGTGCAAGAAATTGTCTCTGACCGCGGAGTTTGTGTTGTCCTTGGCTATGATGAGAAAGGGCATCTCTGCTCGTTTGTTCGTCACGATCCCAGTGGAGTGGTGCACTCTCAGGGCGAAGTAGATGGACCTGGCGTTTTGGTGCGTGATGGTCGTGGCCGAGTCAAAGCTCAGGGCGAGTCAATGCAAGTGGACGCCCGTGGTTGTGTCAGTATTACCCGCGAAGATGGACAGTTCTGGAGTATCGACTTAATTCGCTCGGTTCATACTGAGCGTAGACTTTTGCCCGATGCTAATGGTGATTGGATTGCCATGACAGCTCTTTTCTGCTCTGATGGATTCCGCATGACCACAAGGTTTCGTAAAGTACAAGCCTTAGAGTCTGCGGCCCTCAATCATGCCACGACCTCAAGTCAAAGAGCCGATGGCAGTGGAAATTCTGTCACTTCTTCAACTTCTGCTACCACTGCTAGGGCCAGCAATTTTGTTGAATCAGACTTTAGTCGTGCTGAAGATTCAGGCACCTACCGCTTCTACGGTCGGGATGGTTCAATCATTGATTTCAATTCAGATAGTGAATTAGAGCAGCTCAAGCCCAAGAATGTTCTGCCACCCGGCAGCAAGCCGGTGCCACCAGCTCATCGCGGTAAGCGGCAAGCTGGAACAGCCTGGGAAGCTTTACGCGAGTACGTTTTTAACTATCTTGCTGCGCTGTAGCGAGCAGCTATTTTCAGTTTTTGTATTTGGTGACTAGAGGAAGCAATGACGGCAACCAGCGATATAAAATTTGGCACTGATGGTTGGCGGGCAATAATCGCAGACAAGTTTACTTTCGCCAATGTCGAGAAGGTCAGCTATGCCATTGG
>CALRJJ020000740.1:0-3062 GCA_943367505.1 Flavobacterium psychrophilum
AAGCATGGCCAAAACTTTTGTATAAAGAGGAAGTAGCATGCGCACGTCATTAGCGGCATACTCTATTTGCTCATCCGTTAAGTCAGGCTGAGCCCAGTCGCTAGTCTGATTAGACTTATCAAGTTCAATTCCCAACAGCTCTTTCACAAGATCTTTAAGGCCATGCTTATCGGTGTAGGTACGCACCAGCTTAGAGCCAATCTTAGTACAAAAGAAAGGAGCGACCTCGATGTTAAGGTAATACTTGAGCACAGCCACATCAAAGCGAGCAAAGTGGAATAGTTTTAGGACATTCTGCGCTTGACAGAGCTTCTTCACATTCGACATAAGGTTCGGATCAAGGTCTTCGGCCGTCTTGTAGCGAACAAAGCTAACCACACCCTCGTCATCACAAATCTGAATCAAGCACAAACGATCACGCCTGATGATTAGACCACGGGTCTCAGTGTCGATAGCCACTACCGACTTGCTCAGATAGTGCTGCAGTCGCTCATCACTTATATCATTCTCGAAAAGTTCCACTTTGCGGTGGGGAACAAGGGTAGTCACTGATCTGACCTTTCATATAGCTGCCAATGAAAAATTATAGTCTTATCGGCGAGCGAAAAGCCCAAGATATTGAGCTTCTAATGATTGAGGTTGGGGCAGACCATTCAATTGGCAAAGGCATCGTCTAAGGCCTCAGCTAAATGTTTAACCTTGACATTGAGCGCACGGCCCTTGACTCCGGCTTCTAGCTGAAGAAGACACCCAGGATTGCTAGTGACAACCACATCAGCACCGCTTTCTTCTATAAAGTTCATCTTGCGATCTAACACTTTTAAACTAAGCGATGTATTGAGCAAGTTGTATATTCCAGCACTGCCACAACAATGCTCAGCTTCTGGTAAATCGTATAGATGAGCACCAGTACTGGCCGCCACGGTACTAAGCAACTCCTGCGGCTGGACGCGAACCCCTTGAGCATGAGCTAAATGGCAAGCGGCATGATAAACCATATGACTTTGACTCGTGCCCGTCATGGCAGGAAATTTCCCCAGAACTAAGTTCTCAGACAGGTCTTGCACTCTCTGTGAAAAAGAACGGGCTTTCTCTTTATAAACAGCATCGGCAGAAAGCAGTTGCCCATAATGCTTAAGCATGGCACCGCAACCAGCAGATGTAACAACAATGTGATCGTCTGATTGGGCAAAGAGGTCAATATTTTGCTTAGCCAAGGCCGTTGCTATATCAAGCTCTCCAGCATGAAAAGCCAGAGCACCGCAGCAAGTTTGCGCTGGTACTTCAACCACAGTTCCCTGCCGCACCATAAGGCGCAGAGCAGCGTGATTAACATGATTGTAAAAGATATCCATGACACAACCGCTAAACAATTTAGCACTGCCAATTTTGGCACCAGCCTTCCAGGATTTCTTCGGCAGAGGCAGATGCTTAACCACCGTTGGCGTAAACATCTGAAAATCAGCCACTTTACGCAAAATCGGCGGGCCTTGCGCAATCCACGGCAACTTGGCGACAAAGCTATCGAGCTTAAGAGTTTGTACCAGCCGCAGGAGGAAACCCAATATTTTCAAGCGACCGTAATGAGGCAAGATTTGGCTAAAACCAAAACGCATAATCTGCCGTGTCAGCCAATTTCGCCGAGCGGCCAAATGTGGTCGGGCTTGATCAAGAATAGCCTCATACTTAACACCGGACGGACAGGCAGTCTGACAACCGAGACAGCCAAGACACGACTCTAAATGCTCAATTGCGCGTGGTGCCAGCTCTCCACCTTCTTCTTGCCATTTAGAAAGTAAGTAGATCCGCCCTCGTGGCGATTCCATTTCACGGCCAGTAGCCAAATAAGTCGGACAAGCAGGCAAGCAGAGACCACAATGAATGCAACTATCTAACAATTCTCGACTGAGCTTGGCAGAGCCATTGCTAATTTCAATCACATCGGTCACTTCTTCAGTCATATTTTTAGCCTGCAAAATTTGCCAACGGATTCAAGCACAGGCCTGGATCGAACTTTTCTTTGATACGCTTATACAAGCCGATGGCAGCTGGTTCTGGCGCACTTAAACGTCTAGAGTAACTACTAAACAGCCCATAGCGAGCTGCCAATGTCAACGCTTCCCAACTTGCCAGGGCGCTACCGTCGACGCTTTGTCGACAAGAACGCAATATTGCTGTAAGTAACTCTAGATCACTATCTACCTGCTCTTTGCTGCTGCTATGTAAATAAAGCCGCCCACAAGCAGGACGCACACGCAATTTACCACGCAATTGGGCGCGCTCCTTATTGCTCAAACTTTCAAGCAAAGCCCGCAACAAAGAAAGCGACGCAGCTGCTTCGACACAGTAGTCACTGGCAGAGGCAAGCGCATAGGTCAATACATTCTGCGCCTCAAGATTATCAATCACCTTAAACTTAAAGCCGCTCAGCTCAACTTCTATCTGCGCACTCAAATCAGCCACTAGCTGAGCTGGTCCCTCAACTTGAACTATCAGCTGACACTCAAGATTACCTTGATTTTCTAGCTCAACTATCTCAAGAGCCGATAGGGGCAAACCAGAAGAGAGCAAGCGAGCTGACACCGCCAGTAGTTCACTTGAATCGTTCGACTTTGACTGGGCAGAAAAACTAGCGACGGCCTCGGGAATGGCAGCCAGACGCAAATAAGCTAGATAAGGGAAAGCAAAAGCCCCTCTCGAACCAAGCACTAATTTAGTAACATCAAAACCGGTGACATTCTTCACAACACGGCCGCCACTCTTAAGCACCAAACCGTGAGAGTAGACAGATTCAAGACCAAGTATTTGACTGCGCAAATAACCAAAGCCCGTTTCTAAGTAGCCGCCATCTCCCGTCAAAAGCAGATCTATCAAAGGCACATCGTTAGCGTTGGCCCCCAAATCTACTGGGAAGCGTTGGCCAAAAGCACTAAGATGCTCATTGAGCTCGCCTATGGTTAGGCCCGTTTCACAGGCGATCACAAGGTCACTTTCAACATGCTCACGAACCGCGGTAAGCGCTGAAAAGTCAATGAAGACATTTTGCTTGCCTTCTTGCAAGG
>CALRJJ020000741.1:0-3061 GCA_943367505.1 Flavobacterium psychrophilum
TAAGAACTGGCAAACCCTACCCATGGGAGAACTAATAGGCAAACTGGCCCATGAGCTTGAAGGAACACCATATATTGCTTCTACTTTAGAGATCTATCCCGATCGAGAAGTGTGCTCGGTCAACCTGCTTGGTCTTGATTGTGTTACCTTCATCGAAACTACCTTAGCAATGGCGCGCATGCTAAAGAAAGGCGGCCGCAAGCCCGAAGATCTGCTCTCTGAAATCGCTTTGATTCGCTATCGCAAGGGCACCGCAGGCGATTACAGCTCACGCCTGCACTATATGAGCGACTGGCTGACCGACAACACTAACAAAGGCATTTTAAAACCCTTAGACCAGCTTCCTGGAGCTGTTCCTTTCACTCAGAAAGTTGGCTTCATGTCGACCCATCCAGCCAGCTATCGAAGACTCATTAGCCAACCAGAGCAAGTGGAGAAAATCAAAAAATGCGAAGAGGCAATTAACGGTCGCAGCCTAAAATATGTACCGCTAAATAAAATTGCGACAGTTGAGCCCCTCCTCAAAACTGGCGATATAGTGGCAGTATGCACAAGCCAAGCAGGTCTCGATGTAGTTCACACCGGCTTTGTCTATCGCACAGCTGATGGCATTGCCCACTTCATTGATGCCTCCTCTTCTAAAAGCAAAATGAAAGTCACTCTCGAATCTGGGCCCATTAGCGGCTCATTGCACTGGTCCAAAAATCTAACCGGTGTAATGTTTGCTCGTCCGCTAGAATTGTAAGACGAGGTCGCCAATGGCAGAGACTGTTTGTAAAAGTTGTGGCAAACCATTTCTAGCTGAGCGCGCCGGCTCAGTTACCTCATTCTTCTTTCAGCATAATTATTGCCAATGCCACAACACCAGCAGCAAAACCGGCTCTGCCACTACAAGACAAAGAATTAGTGGCGCCCAGTCAGCTGCCGACCAAAGCCAAATCTGCAAAAATTGCGGCAAGTCACGACCAACAACCAAGCGGGCAGGCTCATTCACTTCCTTTCTCTTTAAAGAGCTAAGATGCACTTGCCCTGGCGCTGCCAGTGGCAATTCAGTTAAAAATGTACGTTCCCAAATGGGTCGAACCACTACCGCTGCACGCACAGCTCAGCGGCGGCAGTTTACCCAAAGCATTAAAAACCGAGTACAGACGGCACACAAGTCTGATACTCCTACAATTATTCCGGTAGACTCGGTGATCGGTGGTTTCAAAATAATCTCGCTCATCGGCGTCGGCGGAATGGGTGCAGTCTACCTGGTAGAGCACTTGTCACTGCATCGCCAACTAGCATTGAAAATATTGACACCAGAATTGGTTAACGAACAAAACTGGCAGCGTTTCAAAGCTGAAGCCAAAATCTTGGCCTCACTAAGTCACCCCACCCTTGTGCGAGTCTATGATCTAGGAATACATGCGGGCTCAATTCCGTTCTATTCAATGGACTATCTGAACGGCCGCAGTCTTGAAGAGATACTAGTTGATGATGGCCCCATAGACCTGGCCACAACAATTGAGATTATGCTTGAAGTACTCGATGGTTTAGCATACGCCCATCGCCATGGTATCGTTCACCGCGATCTTAAACCAGGCAATATTATGTACTGCACCATCGACGGTGCCAAAGCAGTCAAGGTTTTAGACTTCGGTATTTCTAAACTACTAGACAATCGCAGCACAACTCAAGCTCTTACTGTAGCTGGTGATATATTCGGCAGCCCTTTTTATATGAGCCCCGAGCAAAGCCTGGGCGAGGCAGTAGACGCCCGCTCCGATATTTATTCAATAGGCTGCACTCTATTTGAAATGTTAACCGGCTTTGTTCCTTACGAAAGTGAATCTTCCATAGAAATCATGCTGATGCATCAAGAAGCCGATATTCCCCTTTTGGATGAAGTCACCGACATTGAATTTCCGCCAGCAGTCGATCTGGTACTAGCTAAATGTCTAGCAAAATCACCGGATGATCGCTATCAGTCGGCAAAAGAACTGGCCCTTGACTTAGAGCGCATAAGAGAGGGCAAAGAAGTTCTTGCCTACGCAAAAGGCTTTGCTCATCGCGGCGCTCTTGCAAAAGAGAAAGAAGAGGAAACGACCAGAGAAACTTCTATCTCAGCGATTGTTTTGAGCGGACTGGCGGTAGCAACCCTAATCATCTCAAGCTTGGTCTTTTACTATTGGACAAATCTACAAAAAGCAGGGTCTAGCAACAAGCCGGCTGTCAATGCCGTTTTCTCTGGTGAACATGTACTACCCTCCTCCGAATTCTCAGAAGTGGCATCGCGACCAAAATACATTTCTGAATTCTCTAAAGACGGCCAAAGCATAATCTTTCATTTTCCGTCTAATCAATCACTAGGTAAAATCAATAGCGACGGTGCTGCGGAAAAAACATTTGACGCGCAGGGAACAGTTACTCTGCCACTTAAATATGGCATTCGCTTCAACGCCAACAAATTCATGATTGAACATCCGAGCCTTATTGAAGGCTTTAGACCAAACGACTTGGCCTGTTTTACTGTGCCAAGCAGCCCAGAAGACATTGCCAAAGTAAAAGATGCAGTGGGGCCGATCTGCAAGTTAAGTGGACTAATCAGGCTAGATCTGCAACTTTCAAATGTCAACGATGAGGCCATATCCGAGCTCAATAATTTGAGCAGGCTGGAAGCTCTCAATGTCAATTTCACAGACATCACCGGACCCGCATTGGCAAAACTAAAACGGTTGAAGGAATTGGAATCGATTTCGTTCAACTTCAACAAAGGCACTCACGAACTGGTGCAAGCATTGGCAGGCTCTGAAAAAATTCATGACCTAAGTCTTGACTCACCAGACCTGCCAATATCAGATGATGATTTGCGACTGATTGCAAAAATGAAAGACATTCACATTCTCGATCTTCAGAACTGCGAACTCAACGACAAAAAGCTTGAACTTCTATATGGCATGCCCAATCTCAAGAGACTAAACATAAATGGCAACGATGTCACGAAAGAGGCCATTGAGAAATTGAAAAAAGCCTATGGTAGCCACAAAGTACAAGTAGTTAGCTCTGTCGCTGAGTT
>CALRJJ020000742.1:0-3059 GCA_943367505.1 Flavobacterium psychrophilum
GAACTAGAAGAAGCAGCTAAGAAAAATCCGAAGTCTAAGGAGATTTTGGAAAAGCAACAGGCTGTGAACTACATGATTATGGACTACTCAAAATTGAGCAGCGCCCATGACGATGAATTCTTCTCTGAAAGTTCGGGAATCACAATCTACGACCTGGCCAGTACCGTCAGCTCGGTCAATAAAGCCAAGCACTCAGGAAATTAGGTTTAACCCAAGACAAATAGACTGCCCGAGCGATATCATATAGCCCCCACCTATATAGATATTGCCGCGAGGTTAACATGCAGTCGAAGACACGCAAAATTGCGTCCAACCGGGCAAACCAGTTTCAAGAATCGGTCATACGCGAGATGTCGCGGCTTTCGGCTCAGCATCAAGCTGTTAATTTGGCCCAGGGTCTTCCTGACTTCCCCTGTCCTCCTGAGCTAAAAGAGGCAGTAACTCGCGCCGTATTTGACGATGTCAATCAGTACGCTATTACCTGGGGCGATAAATTTTTACGTCAGGCCATCACCGAGCAAACGAAGAAATTTTCTGGTCTTACCATTGAACCAGAAACCGATATCACTGTTTGTTGTGGTGCCACTGAAGCCATGGTGGCGACAATGTTGGCGCTGGTTGATCCCGGTGATGAAGTAGTTGTCTTTGAGCCGTTCTATGAGAATTATGGGCCAGATTCAATTTTATGTGGTGCTGTTCCTCGTTATGTGAAATTGCATGCACCTAACTGGACATTCGATGAAGATGAGCTAGCCAAGGCCTTCAACGAAAATACTCGCGCTATTATCATCAATACTCCTCACAATCCCACTGGCAAAGTGTTCAACTTGCAAGAGATGACTGCCATTGCCAATCTCTGCCAGAAATATAATGTCTTGGCTTTGACCGATGAAATTTATGAGCACATTCTCTACGATGGTGCTAAGCATGTTTCTATGGCTGCGCTACCTGGAATGGCCGATCTTACTGTCACTATCAATTCGCTTTCCAAAACCTATAGTGTCACTGGCTGGCGCGTGGGCTGGGCCATTGCCAAGCCAGAGCTGACTTTGCCTATTCGCAAAGTACATGACTTTTTGACAGTTGGTTCACCAGCTCCATTGCAGCGGGCTGCCGTTACCGCTATCAACATGCCAGATAAATACTATGCTGAACTGAAAGCTAAGTACGCTGAGCGCCGCGCCATGATGCTCGAAATTCTTGATGGAGTGGGTATTCCCTATTACAAGCCAGAGGGTGCCTACTACGCTTTCTGTGATATTAGTGGCTTAGGCTTTAAGTCAGATATGGACTTCACTAAATATCTAGTCAAAGACGTTGGTGTGGCAGTGGTGCCTGGTGGCAGTTTCTTTGGCCCAGAGGCAGAAAATCGCCATAACTATGTGCGCTTCTGCTTTAGCCGCAAAGAAGAGACCATGCTGGCTGCGAAAGAACGCTTGAAGAAGCTCAAGGGTTAATGAATCCTCCTGCTCTACGGTCAACATTTCATATCTCGCGCTGGCAGTTGTTTCATCTGTACTTCTGCTTCGTCGTATTTGTGTTGACCGTTACTAGGGTTCTGCCTGATTTTGACTTTGGCTTCTTTCTTGCGGTAGAGCTTAACTTGATGATTCTGCCCGAATGGTTCGCCTTCATTTCGAGCCTTCTAGCTGTGCGTGGGCGCCCCCAACTGGCGATGCAACTAATTAACGCCGGTATGCGAGTAGATGACCAAAACTATCGCTTGCTTTGTGCTCGCGCTCTGGCCTATCAGCAGATTGGCGATCTTGAAAGTGCTTTAGAAGACGCTTCTCAAGCCATTCTCGTCTCGCCCAATCGTACCTACGCACTGACCATGCGTGGTGTGGTGCATCTGAGCTTGAGTGATTATGTCGAAGCTGAAGCTGATTACAATCAGATTTTGAAGAAGAACCCTAATGATGTAGTTGCTGCTCTAAATCGTGCTTGTGCCCGGTTGCAGTTGGGCAAAATAAACGACTGTATTGCTGATTGCGACCTGGTTCTGAAAGGCCGTAAGTATCGCGAGAATGCCTATTTTATTAAAATTGCTGCTTTGCTTGAGACAAGAAAGATCAAAGATGCAGAGCTGTTAGTACAGCAACTTGAGGCCACCAAGAGCAAGCATCATCTTGTTGCTCTTTCGAGGGCTATGCTTCAAGGTGCCTCTCACAATTACGAAGATGTACTGGCTATCTGTGCTGCCGCTCCGGCTGATCGTAAGGCTGAATTTTTCTTGACACCTCAAGCTGGTGCTTATCTCTCCCTCAATGAGGGTGACCTGGCTTTGTCGACAGCATCGCTGGTGGTGACAAAGAACCCGCAGATTTATACCGGCTATTATTATCGTGCTCTTGTTTTAATTGAGGCCGGCTACTGGCAAGAAGCTGTGGCTGACTGCAATATGGTTGAGACACTGCAGCCGCATTTGAGTCTGAGTAACGCTCTGCGAGCTCGCCTTAGTTTTGCCGCTGGTGATATGGAACAGTGTATCGAAAACTGCGATAAGGCCCTGGAGAAGAACCAATTTGATAGCCATGCATTATTCTTTAAGGTGCAGGCCCTCGTTGCCTTGAACCGCATTGAAGAAGCCCGTGAAGCCGCCAAGCTAGCGTTGGAAATTAACCCCGTTGACCCTGAAGCCCTTAGCGCCATGGCTCTGGTTCTCTTCAAGGCCGAAGGCCCAGAGGCCGCTTTGCCCTTGCTTGATCGCGCTATAGCAGCCGACCCGCATTTGCGCTTTGACTATAAACTGCGAAGCGAAGTCTATGCCGCTATTGGTGATAGCACACGTAGCCAGTCAGATCTTGAACGCTATCAGTCAAAACAAACTCAACTACTTGCTGGATTAGCTGAAAGTGTTTTGCGTCTGCAGCAGGCCCGTGCCGACGACCCATTGGCCTACTTAGGTTAGGTCTGCAACTAGTGTTGAAGTTACTAGCTCTCTTCAAATTCATGATGCTGCTGGTAGCTTCTGTCGTTTCTGCCTGCGTAATTGCTAGCTTCTTATCTGATAGTTGGATTGGTGATTCGCTCAGTCAATTCAGGCTAGTCTGGTGCTG
>CALRJJ020000743.1:0-3055 GCA_943367505.1 Flavobacterium psychrophilum
CAAGTATCACTCTCTTTAGCACGTTAGGTACAGCTCTCACTGCGAACTTGATGTTCCAGCTATACCTACCAGCTCAAGCTGCACCAAGTCAGACCACGCAGCCAATTGCCAGGCAGACACGAACAGCTAGCCCTCCAACGGCTCCGGCAACAATACCGCCCCAAGTAAGTGCACTTACCGCAGCTCAACAAGCAGCAAAATACAAAGAGCAGGGTGAAGCAGCCTACGAGGCCAAAAATTATGCTCTAGCTGTAGTCTGTTACAGCAAAGCGCTTAGTCTATTGCCACACGATGCCGCCAACAGCCTGGCTGACCTTTATTACGTTCGAGCCATGGCTAATGATGTGACGGGGCAATATCAACGCGCTAGCGCCGATTGGCAAGCTGCCCGCGACAATTATGCCAAAGCCCTGCTTGGCAATCAGGCTGGTGTGAACGTAACCTTTGCCACATCTTATCGCGACGAGTTGACAGAGCTTTTGCAGTGGAGGGCCACGCAAAGCCCTAGCTCTCCCGACTATTGCGACTCGATACATACTAAACGCCTGGCACCAGGCTCGGTGCTCAAGGTCTACATTAGTCAATCAAAGAAAAGCGGCTTTTCGCCAGAGCTGCGAACCTACATTTTTCAGGCTATGAATCTGTGGTGCCAATTCCCCGGCTCACCGATTCGCATGGAATTGTGGCCGACCCAATACGACTCAAACATAATTGTGCAGAGAGCTAGCGCCGACGACCCCATGAATATTGGCAGCGCAGGGCAAACAAGCTCTTACGGCCGAGAACTTGTGACCAAGAGCTACGTAAATCTCTCGGCTCCAAGCTACGACAATAAAGACATGTCGCCACGCGCGAAAGAACAACTTTTCAATTTAGCATTGCACGAAACCGGTCATGCCCTAGGAATTGATGGGCACTCCCCCTCCGGTCTGGACGTGATGTATTTCAAGTCACCGCTGCTCAAACTAAGCGATAGAGATGCCAACACTATACGCAAAATCTATCAATAATTAGTTCTTCGGCTCAGGCTCAGCAATCTCCGCCTTGTAAACATGAATTAGCTCATCGCTGTAGCAAGGCTTGAAGACAACATTCTTGTTGCGATGGTCTAAATAGTAAGATTTGAATCGCCTGCTAGTATCAGTCGTGCAAAGAAGCACCCCGGGCTGGAGAAATGGAATTCTGGCCTCTTTCTGCGTCTCTTTATCTACTGAATAGTCGACCAATGGAGTGGCAGCGAGATAAGGAATCAATATTCGCATTGATGAGAAATAATCGCGAGCATTCTCGAAGGGAGAAACCAAACCGAGTGGCACAGTACTTGGAATAACATACAAAGAGCCGTTCAAACGCTGCAAGGCAAGACAGCTACTCTTTAGCTGCACCCTCGCTCTAGAGGCCTCCGCACTGTACTGCCAATAGCCTGCACAGACAGTCAATAGCGCCACAGCTATTACACCAGCGCAAACAGTAAGCTTACGTGGAGTCTGTTTTGCCGCTAGACGCAAGCGCTGCGCAAGTCTCCCATCATCGCAATAGTAGAGAGCAAGAAGGGCCAGCCAGGCAAACAGTGGCAAAGTAATTCTAGTCTCAAGCTTCATACAACAAAGCAGGTACAGAAGCACTCCAAGTACACCCAAACTTACAAACGAGTAGCGCATTCGGCCCAGACGGCCGCTATCGAGGAAAGGAAATAGCAGAATTGCCAGCAAAAGACTGGGGAGAACAAGCTTTGTGCCGATATACTTGCCGCCATACTCTAGCACCATTGGCAGTGACAAATCAGATCTAAAGATCGGGAAGAAAGATAAGATCTTCTCAGCGCTCTCGCAGGAATACAATTTAGGATCAATGGCAAACTCATAGGCCATCATTACATCGAGATCGTTCTCATTCCAGCCAACAGTGTCAAAATATTTCCTGGTATCAGAGCGGTACGTCAGCCGGTGAAAATCGCAGATCTTATTAATAGATTTATTGAAGCGAAAGAAGTAAGACCAGCCCGGCTCACGGGCATAATAGCTCTGGTCAATATACTCTTGTACTTGCACCGCGGTAAAAATTGCAGCAGAAAAAGCCAAACCAAGAAGTAATTTTGCTGTACTTTGCGAGAAGGCAAAACGGCAGATTAAAAGCGCCCCAAACAGGAGCAGCATCAGCCGCGCTGAATCGACTCTAATAAGCCCAGCAAAGCACATCGCTACGGCTGAAACAATCAAAACAAGTACTTTGCCGGATCTCGCTAGATTCTTATTTTCAAGCGCTGACATAGCAACCAATGCCGATGCTGCACCTAAAAAGATTGCAGCGCTGGTGAACGTCACACTGGTCCAAAGAGCGACTATTGAAACAAGGGTAAAAAGACCTACTAATGCCTTACGCAAAGCAGAAGGACGCTCCCAAGCAAAAGCAGAAAGCACAAGACTATAAGAAAACACATTTGCAAGTGAAAGCAACAGGCCGTACCAGGGCACCACACTTTGCGCAGTATAGAGCCACGAAAGCAACCGACCGAGCCAAATATGAGGAAATAGAGTGTGACAATCGGGACGCGGGCAGACTCCAACCCCTGAGACAATCATCGTCAGGTGTACATCGTCGATGGCGCCATAGCATGGAGGAAACACTAAAACGCACAAAGTAAAAATAGCCGCTGCGACAAGAAAAGAACGACAGAGAATCAAAATGACATCAGGAGCGCGCAAGACATGCTCTGATGAACTCAAATTGTCAGTGCCAGCCATCTATGACTTTCCGCTCTCAGGAACCGGCAAAAATCTTAGCAGCATTGGTCAACAGATGCACCAATCTAGCGCTCGATATAAACACTCCAGATCAGATAAGATAGACAAGCACGGAACGATACTCAAGGGGTCGAGCATGGGTCTATTAGCAAATTTGTTCAAAAGAAAGTCGGTGCCAGAAGAAAAGGTCGACTCGTCGCTAAAAATGCTAGATATGCTCAAAGCTAAACGCGGAGATGATATTGGCAAATATCTCGACATGATGTACGATCCCAGAAAAATTCCGCCACCATCGGCGCCACCAACTATTG
>CALRJJ020000744.1:0-3048 GCA_943367505.1 Flavobacterium psychrophilum
TCTTGAATCACTGAAGAAAATGGTAGAAGAAAACGACTTTAGTTTCCGCAGTGCACGTTCCTTTGCTGGCACCATTAGTGAGCTTGAGCGGCGCATGCCTGAGGGCATGATTCTTGAAATTCCTTTACCTGATGGTGATGCGTATGAGCTGGTAGAGCGCATTAGGGCTATGCCTGGTGGCGATGAGATGGCAATTATCATTGTCTCAAAGCAAACAGGATTTTTAGACAAAGTCAGAGCTATTCATTGTGGTGCTGATGCCCACTTTGAAAAACCTATCGATACTAAGTCGATGTTCCGCCGTTTGCGTTACCTGCTAGATAAACGCTACCAAGAAACACCGCGAATACTTTCGGTAGAAGACGACCCAGATCAAGCAGCGTTTATTCGTGCCTTCTTAGAATCAGCTGGCTATCAGGTTCGCACTTGTACTGATCCTAAGAACTTTGAGTCTTACATGTCGGCATTTCAGCCTGATTTGGTCTTGCTTGATGTTATGCTTCCGGGCATGACTGGCTACGAACTTTCTCGCTATGTGCGACAAGACGAGCGACATGCCACATTACCCATTCTATTTTTAACGACACAAGGGCAGATTGATGCTCGCATTGAAAGCGCTCGGGCCGGTGGTGATGACCACCTGGTCAAGCCTGTGCCGCCGGCTCTTTTATTGAGTTCTGTTTCTTCGCGCCTAGAGCGCGCGCGCTTTCTCAAAACTTTATTGCACCGCGATGGTCTGACGAGCCTGCTTAACCACACTACTTTTATGGAGCAAGCGCAAGCTGTCATTGCTCAACGCAAAAGACATGCTGGCTTCACTGTTTTGATCTTGCTTGATATTGATTATTTCCGTTCTATCAACGAACGCCATGGCTACCCCGGCGGTGACAAAGTTCTAGTTGCCCTATCTATGCTCTTACGTAGGCGCTTGCGGCAGTCGGATATTATCGGACGCTATGCCGGTGACGAATTTGCCATCATTGCCGAGGGTCTTGATGAAAATGAAGCGCAATTGCTCTCCTCTCGTTTGGTGGCCGATTTTGCTGCCATTCAGCATTCAACCTTGTCTCATGCTGGTTTCTATGCGACCTGCTCCTCCGGTATCGCCATACTTGACGCCAAAACTATGACCGTTGAAACCTGGGTTAAGTCAGCTTTTCGTGCTTTGCAAGAAGCTAAAGCTGCTGGTCGCAACTGTGCCGTTACTTTCCGCGAAGAGATGAATTCCGTATCTAAGTAGAGCCAGCAAAGTAAAGCCAAGAGGCTATTATTAGCATTTGCTTTGGCTGCTGCCTTTTTATTGGAATCATGGAAAAAAACGTCGAAAAGCGATCTGTAACAATCCTTGGAGCTGGCTCCTGGGGCCTGACTTTGGCTCATTTGTGGTGCCATAGTGGCCGACCGGTAAAGGTCTATTGTCGCAATCATGCTGGTGCTTTGAAACTAACCACTACTCGTCTGATGGAAAAGCCTCGGGCTCATCACATTCCTAGCGAGGTTGTAATTACCAGCTCCCTCGATGAAGCGCTAAGTGATACTGATTTAGTCGTTTTTGCTTGTAATTCTCAGTCTATGCGTGAGTTGGCAACAGCTGTGGCTGCAAGCTTACTCAGCCACGCAGACGCCAGCAAAACTGACAAATCTTTGCCTGTTTTGGTCAGCGCCACCAAGGGTCTGGAGCTTGGCACCCAGATGCGAATGAGTGAAATTTTGACAGCGGTTGTGCCTGGCTGCGGTGTGGCTTCACTCTCTGGGCCAAACTTGGCTGATGAAGTGCTGGGAGGACTGCCTACGGCCTCGGTGGTCGCTTCTGCTGATATCAACTTGGCTCGCTCTTTGCAAAGTCAGCTCTCGGCGCCCAAATTTAGAGTTTACGCCAGTGACGATCCTGTGGGCATTGAATTGGGCGGCACACTTAAAAACGTCATTGCTATTGCGGCTGGGGCCTGTGATGGCCTCTCCCTTGGTGTTAATGCCAAGGCTTCCCTGCTCACCCGCGGTCTAGCTGAAATCACCCGTCTGGCTGTCAGGCTAGGGGCTAAGCCCCAGACCATGGCAGGGTTAGCCGGTATGGGCGATCTCTTTGCTACCTGCTCTGGGCCACTTTCTCGAAATTATCGGGTCGGATTTGAGCTTGCTCGCGGTAAGGCTCTTAGTCTTATCCTCGAAGAGCTGGGCTCTGTGGCAGAAGGAGTACCAACCGCTGAGGCGGTTTGTGAACTTTCTAAAAGACTAGGATTAGAGCTACCCATAGCAGAGCAAGTTGAGTCCACACTTAAGGGAAATTCGACGCCCGCTGGCGCTATCATGGCGCTTTTAAGTCGTCCGCTCGCCAGTGAATAAGAAAGGCGAAATTGTGGCTAGATACTAATTGGCAACACTAATTGGAAGTAATGAGGGAATACCGGTGCCGAAGCGAGTTTTAATGCTGTCCTGGGAATATCCACCTCGCATCATTGGCGGTCTCGCCCGTGTGGTCTGGGCTCTGTCCCGAGAGCTTGTCAAGACTGGGTGCGAAGTGCACGTGGTTACAGCCGATCATCCTGGCCAGCCCGAGCATGAAATTGCCGATGGTGTGCATATTCACCGGGTGAAAACTCAAACTGATACCACTCCTGACTTTCTTAGCTGGGTCAATCGCCTCAATTTCGGTTTGCTGCAGTATGCCATTCAAATTCACCGCCAGACTCCGTTTGACATTATTCACGCCCACGATTGGATGGTGGCTGATGCTGCCTGGGTGATGAAGAGCGGCTTTGGTATTCCTTTCATTGCTACCATGCATGCCACTGAATCTGGCCGCATGCATGGCATTCATAATGACATGCAGTCTTATATTCACCAAATGGAATGGCGCCTTACTTTTGAAGCCTGGGAAGTAATCGTCAACTCAAATTCAATGCACGAAGAGCTGCAACGCTCTTTCAAAATGCCATCAGACAAAATTGTGATCATTCCCAACGGAACCGATCCCGATGTCTTCGATTTCGAGTTTAACAACCATGCTATGCGCAGCAAATATGCTCGCGATCAAGAACAAATTATTTT
>CALRJJ020000745.1:0-3041 GCA_943367505.1 Flavobacterium psychrophilum
ATCGCCATCTAAAGAAAGGCACTACCGATAGTGTCGAAGAAATGCCCCGATCAATTGTCGTCAAAGCCGGTGAATTTGACTGGCAAGGCGACAAGCCGCCAAATATAGATATGGCTGATAGCCATATTTACGAAGCCAACTTGAGGGGAATGACTGCTGCCGATCAAACACTCGGTGCCAAAGCAGGTACATATTTAGGTTTGCTGGAAAAAATCGAGCATTTGAAGAAGCTCAATGTCACAGCCGTTGAGCTGATGCCAATAATGCAGTTCGACAAAGCCGATTGGCCCCATAATGATCCGGTTACCGGAGAACCCTTAGGCAATTCTTGGGGCTATAACACTGTAGCTTTTCAGGCACCAGAGGGTCGATTTGCTATGGCAGGCTCGGAAGGAGCCCAAGTAGCCGAGTTTAAAACAATGGTGCGAGAACTGCATAAGAACAATATCGAAGTAATTCTCGACATTGTTTTCAACCATACCCGCGAAGCTGGGCATATGGGCCCAACCATTAGTTTCAAAGGCTTCGACAACAAAGTCTATTACATGCTTGTGCCTGGTCATCCGGAACTGTATGTCGATCATACTGGCTGTGGCAACACCATGAACACCAATCACCCGCAAGTACAAAAAATGATTTTGGACACCTTGCGCTATTGGAAAGAAGAAATGCACGTGGATGGCTTCCGCTTTGACCTAGCCACGATCTTCAACTACGACATCAATGGCGCCGAACAAGCTAAGACACCAATCATCGAAGCTATGGAAAATGATCCGATACTTAAAGGCACAAAGCTAATTGCCGAAGCATGGGGCCCGCATCAATACAAGCTAGGACATTTCTCGGAACAAAGATGGTCTGAGTGGAACGGTGATTTCAGAGACACAGTGCGCAAATTTATTAAGGGTGACACGGGTCAAACTGGCACACTAGCTGAACGAATCAAAGGTTCGCCAAAGTGGTTTAGACCAGAATCTGGACGCTATTCAGTTAATTTTGTCACCGCCCATGATGGCTATACACTGAACGATTTAGTTTCATATCAGGAGAAACACAATCACGCCAACGGCGAAAACAATAACGACGGCAGCAACGATAACTTTAGCTGGAATCATGGAGTAGAAGGCCCAGTAGAGCGCTCAAATCTTCCCATGGCCGAGCAGCAACGTATCGAGCAGTTGCGAGTGCAACAAGTAAAAAATGCCCTGGCCTTACTCTATTTATCAAAAGGCACGCCAATGTTGTTGTACGGCGATGAAATGCGTCGCAGTCAAAATGGCAATAACAATGCCTGGCCCCAAGATAAGCTCACCCAGCTCGATTGGATGCTGGCAGAAAAGAACAAAGATGTGCTGCGCTTTACCCAAATGATCACAGAACTGCGCAAGCAACACGGCATTGGCAGAGTGGCTGAAGATGCCATCACCTGGCACGGCACGAAGCCTTACCAGGCAGACTTCTCAGATGGTGCACGGTTCATTGCCTGGCAATACGGCAACACCAACAATAGCGGCCGTTCACTTTATCAGGCGTTCAATGCCTACTGGGAGCCCTTAGACATTGTTCTACCGCCCGGAAATTGGCATCGCCTGGTTGATACAGGACTGCCCGCTGGACAAGATATAGTTCCTAGCCCAACAGGACAAAATCAAATCGGATTAAGTCAACTAGCACAGCCCGGTCAAACAAACCAAGTCGATCAAGTGACAACCTACAGAATTCAACCACGAACAGGAATTGTATTCGAATCGCACTAAATAGCTCCAACAATAGCCTCGCCAAGGTGCTCCATAGGGGGTCAGGCTTAATATTTGGAGACTTTGCGTTAGCTTTTCCTGCTTAGTGGAATAAGGACCTAGAACTCTAATTTTCTTTATATATAAAATGGTTTGAGTCCATGTCAAAAAAGACAATCACGACTTTACTAGCAGTACTAACAACTTCATGCTCAACGCTGGTGGCAGCACCAGCTGGCGCTCAAAGCATCATGGAAGCCGGAGGTCTGCATGCTGGTGTGGCAGGCCTAGGCGCCGGTTTAGCCGCCAGCCAGAACCACGGTAGAGCCATAAGATCTACCTATGAAGTGGCTGCCCAAACGCAGCAAGCTGTATTAGCTCAAAACGAAGCCATCAAACAATATCTCAATCTTGGCACAAAGTACGAGGCTAGAAAAGATTGGGTTGCAGCTGAAAAATGCTACGCCTATGTCTTGCAAGTGGTCAATCGCCGCGACGGCCCAGGAAGCGCCAATGGGCTACCAGCTCTAAAACACTTAGTCAGCGTCAACCTTGCCCAAAACAAGATTCCTGAAGCAATTGGTTTTCAGAAAACTGTTGTGGCTTTTACCGAGCGCGCCAAGCAAGCCGATCCGCGACAAGTCTTGCAAAGCAAACTTGATCTCTCCAGGCTGTTCATAAAACAAAATGATTACAGCAACGCCGAGCCTTACTTGCAGCAGTCGGTGGCAATCACGCAGAATGACACGACAATTCCAATAGCTCAGCGTAAGACTACTCTAAAGACTTACAGCACTGTGCTGCGCAAGCTTAAAAAAACAACTGAGGCTGAGGCAATCGAATCGAAGCTAGCGGAACAAGAACTTGAAGAAGGTGCAGTAGCAAGCCAAAAGCCAGAAGCCAAGCCTGAAACCAAAGAAGCAAAAGACGAGAACAAAGCCGAAGTAAAGGCTGAGCAAAAGCCAGAGGAAAAAGCCGGTCAGAAAGAAGAAAAACCAGCAGATAAATCTGCACCGGCGTTAGAGACTAAGGCTTCTGCGGAAATCAAATAGATCATGTCTGCCGAAATCGACCAGCCTGATCTACTGCAAAACGAGCTCCCGAAGCAGTATCAAGTCTTAGGCGAAATCAAATCAGGTGGCATGGGAGCGATCTACAAAGTAGAGAACCGCTTCACCAAGGTCATTTATGCAGTCAAGGTAATAAAACCAGAAGCTGCTAAAGATGCGGCCATGCGACAGCGTTTCATCGTAGAAGCCAAAGCGGCAAGCTTGCTCAAACATCCTAATATTTGTCAGACCTATG
>CALRJJ020000746.1:0-3041 GCA_943367505.1 Flavobacterium psychrophilum
AGAACAAGCAGGTCGTCATAGTCGATCACGATTTTGTTGCTACGGCTGGCAAGATTAGAGCTGCTCACTTGGTCCTGCACAAACTGTGGACAACCAAGAAAGACATCTCGCCATCTGATTTCAGAGAAGGCATCAGCACCACCCGCAAATATGCCATGGCTCTGCTTTCGCATTTCGACGAAAAGGGTGTAACCAAGCGTGTTAGCGGCGGTCGTGCACTGCTGAGAATGCCTGAGTAATCACTCCTCCGATAGATTCGCCCCGGCGAAGCAGCTCCACATAGGTACATTCATTTATGAACAGCCCACTGCTCTATCTCGAAGATTTAGTCGTCGGTCAGCGTTTCGTCAGTGGCACCTATAAGGTCGAAGCCGACGAGATTAAAGAGTTTGCCGCCAAGTATGACCCGCAGTCTTTCCACCTCGATGAAGAGGCGGCGGTAGATACATTCTTTGGCGGGCTTGCTGCCAGTGGTTGGCTGACAGCCTCTATTACTATGCGCCTGCTGGTGGATGGCGGTCTGCCAGTTGGTGGCGGATTAGTTGGGGCTGGTGGTGAAATTAGCTGGACCCGGCCGGTTCGCCCGGGCGACATATTGCAAGTAGCAAGCGAAGTGCTTGAGATTTCGCCACTGAGCCCGAGGCCTGGCAGGGGAATTGTCACTGTGCGCAGCAAAGTCACTAATCAAGAAAACAAACAGGTGCAGGTTTTTACCTTCAAACTTTTGGCTGCGCACCGGCCCGTTTAAAAATATTCGACTATGAATCTACTGCCACAACAATGTGGTCGCTGGCCTGGCCTTTGCTGCCGTCTTTAAATACTGGCCAGAGCCGCAACTGATAGATTCCCAGGGCCGAGAAATCTTCTCGCTTCAGGGTAATCTTGCCGCTTTTGCCACTAAACTCTGTTTGGAATTGAGTATTGGTTTGGGCTACGCGGCTTGGAGTTGTGCAGTTTTGCTCTTCAAAGAGCAAGTTCGGCCGGGTGATTTCCATCCACACCCCAACTGGATCGCCTTTGACCTGGCTTATGTCAAAGCTAATGTCGTCTTGCTTTTTCTCCTGGGAGAGATGCAAGAAGCCCTTGCTGCCCAGGTAGCCGGAATTGGCGAAACTAAGAGTGGGCACAAGGCTGGCGGCGGGAGCCACTGTAATTTCTTCGATGATGCAATTGCTGTCGTGGGGCAGGCGCAGGGTTAGTCCGTGTGATTTGCCGCCTAGCGACCATTCGGGCAAACTGCGCAAAGGGAATACCAGAGTGGCTTCGCCTACGGCTGTGGGCATAGGTGTGGGGGTGCGGCGTTTGATATCAAACTGCGGTACGAGGTCGTTGGTATATAAAAGATCGGCGCCCTCTTTGGCTGAGGCAGCTTTGAAGGCATCGCTAACGGCTTGCTGTTTCAGTTTGACGGTGACGAACTCTAAGGCATAAGCATTGCTCGGGCCTGGATCAAAGCGCATCTCGGGGCGACCCAGTTTGCCATTGCCGCCAGTAACACTGAGTGTGCCATCAGGTAAAAATTCAAATTTAGTGTTTTCACTTTGTACTGGCTTAAGCACCGTCTGTAGTGCTCCGCCCTTAAATACTTTCGCTTCTTTGACTGGATACTCTTTGATGTCGTTCAGTTCCATCTTCTCAAAGTGGCCTGGGCTGCTACTTGTAGCACTAGCGCCAGATACCTCTGGACACCAGCGATAAACCAAGACTTTGTCACGGTCGCGGTAGAGCGACTCTTTCATATAGCCGAAAGGCAGAATTGGCTCAAACTTGTCTACCATGATGGCGTTGATGGCATCGCGCTCAAGCTGCGGCGTGCGCGTCATTCCCACCAACGCGTTGCGGCAGATGTAGGCGCCGTGTATTTGATCCGGCAAACCAACAAAGAGAATCTGCGGGTCTCCTTTCACTTCTTTGTAGAGCTTGGATAATCCTGCCCTAATCGAATTGGCTTCTACACCTGCATCAACCCAGGCCTGGTTATTGAGGTGGAGAACATAGAACGACAGGGCGACGAAACCGACTCCTAGAAGAGAGCGCGACCATAATTGTTTGCGGGCGACAATACCGCGGCTGACTACAACTACGGCTAGGGCGATGAGAAATGCTAGTGGAACAGTGGCTACATAAGCCAATCTGCTGCCTTGTAAGTCGTCGGCAATAGCAAAAATTTTGTAGACAGGAGCCAGCGACAGTACCAGCCAACCGCAGAGGAACAAGAATAAACGGCCTAAGGCTGGAGTCAAAACTAAATTGACGAGAGTACCAAGACCGATTAGACCGAGGTAGAAATCCCACAGTCTTGTTGGTATGGCACGGGCACTAATAAGCTCATGATTGAGGGGCTCAAAGAAGAGTCTGAGGCCATTCAGCCAGGTTTTGATGAAAGCTTTGTAGTTAGCGATAAAGAAGAGCGAGTCGTCGTAACCGCCGACAAATGTACCAAGGGCCAGGCGGCGCACGATGAAGTAGACAACAATCAAGCCCCAATACATGGCCGTGTTTTTGACGGCGCGCAGCAGGTATGACTTGCTTAGCAGACCCTCAAGAATTGAGCGCGGACGCTCACCAGGAGCAGCATAGAGCAGCTCAATCAAAACAAAAATAGCGGGCAGAGTAATGGCCATTTCTTTTGAGAGCAGGGCCAATACCATCAATATAAATGAAAATGTCAGTGAGGCTTTCTTGCTGGCAAACCAGTTACTCTTTTGAGGCTGGGCTTCCCCACCGGCTACCCCACTAGCTTTGCGGGCCCGTAGATAGAACCAGAAAGAGCCAGTAATGAAGGCCGTAACAACGGCATCAACTCGTCCGGTAATCCAAGAAACTGTTTCGGTGTGCAGGGGATAGAGGCCAAACACTGCCGCTGAAAAAAATGGCCATATATATAAGATCGAAATTGGCAGAGCTTTGTAAGTCTTGCGCGAGAGCTCTTCTTGAATCCGCGCTTTTTCTTCTATCAAGGTCAGCGCTGCTAGTTCTCGGGCAATCAAAAATATGAAAGCCGTGCTAGCTAAGTGGAAGAGCAAATTGGTGAGGTGAAA
>CALRJJ020000747.1:0-3036 GCA_943367505.1 Flavobacterium psychrophilum
AATGAGTCAAGATCGAGAATAAAAACAAAGGAGGATTGATCCACCCATTTTATGCTCAGGTCCTTACATTTAATACTGTATTTTCTTGAGAGCGTGGAATTCACTGAACTTTTTGCGGCTTGTAATCGTCTAAATAGTTATCTTTCACAATCACGATCGATAGGTGATCAAATGGCCAACACTATTTCCGAGCTACGCAAATACATTTCGTCACTTCCGGCAGGTGATCTGTTTAGCACCAGTCAATGCCTAGCCTGTAACTCTGGTTCGCGAAAATCGGTTGATAGAGCGCTAGCCAGAATGGTTTCAGAGGGAACTCTTGAAAGACTCACCCGTGGAATATTTGTTGTCTCTGACCGACGAAAACCACAATATAGTAATTTCGAAATTGCCAAAGCCAAAGCACAGTCATTTAAGAAAACAATCTTTGAAACGTTTGAGGATAAAGACAACCAAGGCTTGTGCAAGGCTGCAACAACCAAAACAGAATTCTTCATCAATAGCGGCTATACCCGATTTCTCTTCAATGGCAAATTCATATCCCTAAACCAAAAATGTGCAAAGAAAGTACTTCTATCTAGCAGCAAAATCGGACAAATGATATTAACCCTGTGGCAAAACGGTCGGCATACCGCAAGTGTCGATGAGGTTGCCAAAGCCTTAGCCAGGCTCAATCAAACTGAATTAAGAGAATTTGTAAAATTGTCAGAGCTAATGCCAAATTGGCTTGCGATAATGACTAAAGAAGCACTGGGGCCGAAATGGTCAAAAATACAAAAGGAGCTGCATCAAAAAAATTTCCCCAGAACACATATAATAGTCACTCCTAAAGAACTGTTTAGCGCTGACTCAATCCATTAAAGAAGCGTATGATCTGTTCGCCTTCAGGGTCATTATCGATGCCCAGAGCCTCATTAATCTCACGGTGATTTTTATTCTCTATTACGTGCACATCAAAAGGCACTCGTGCTCTGCGCAAAGCACTAATCAATTTGGTATTCTGCTCGGTGCTCTGTGTTGTCCATGGCAAATAGTAGATCAAAAAAGGCGGGATGTTTTTGCCTTCTTTCACATGGTAGATTGGCGATGCCTGGCGCCAAACTGCGGGATTGCTTCCAAACGCTGGAGACTTCACTGGTCGGCGCTTATCAGTGAGCAAAGAAGCAGTTACATCCAAAGCCCCACCATCGAGAAGCACTACCCCTGATACCGTTTTCAAACTTAACCCATGACGAATCAGATAGCGTTGGTCAGTAGATACCAGGGCAGCGAGCTGAGCTCCGGCTGAGTGACCTAGTAAAAATATTCTATTTGGATCTCCGCCATAGCGACCAATGGAACTATGAATCCAGGCAATTGCACTAGCCACATCTTGAACGTGAGCAGGGAAATGAACTGCGGGAGAAAGCCGATAGTCCATACTAACAAAGACAAAGCCCTTGCTTGTGAAAACCTGTGGCATTGTCGTTACGGAAGAAACCTTGTCACCCAAACAGAAGCTACCGCCGTGAATATATAGAATCACAGGCAGTTTTTTCGCTAACAGTTTTTTCGCTAGCATTGTTTTCGGCGTTGTAGCTAGCGCTGTCTGGGCTGGCGGAGCGGGTTCAGTCCCTAATTTTGCCGGCGCATAAATGTCGAGCCTCTGGAATGGATTGCGACTGCCTGGAACGTAAACTTGATCGGCGGTCAAAGTGATTTGACTTCCAGCTAATGTCTCTTGCCGCGCAGACACATTCGTTGGCTCGGCAGCCCAAGCGCTGGTAAATCCGAATATAAAGGCAAAGACAAAGATAAAAACGAAGGCACAGAGACGGATACAGGCACTGACACGCGCATGGGCAAAGATACAAGAGCCGACGAAAGCAGCACAAATATTAGGATGCGTCTTGTTTGTTAAGTAACTCAATGCACGGAGATAGCTTTAGGGTAGTAATTATGGTGATTGTACGAGATTAGAGACCAAATCGCTTATTCAGGGCCACTAAAGAGCCAATTATGAGCTTGTAGATAGAACGAACTCACTCTAGATTGAGGGCTTAACTAGTTCATCGACGCCATCCAAACTGGACAAAAAAAACCGAAACTAAACAGCTAGAACAACCAAACATGCACAATTTAAAACAAATCAAAATGGAATCAAACCATGTAATTTTTGCCAGTATCGTTTTGACATTGGCCTCTACCTGGTGGTTTCTCTACCACCGAACAGAAGCAGATTTGGCCAGCGCTAGAGCCGCTATCAAAGCCATTCTTGAGAAACAGCAAGCAGACATAGATAGCTATCTAATTCGCACCGAGCTACATCTTTCTAAGCTAGAGCAAGCGCGCCAAGGCCATCGGCAAACCAACAACAATCAGCTACAGCTCGAAGCCACCACAAACATGGTACGAGCCTTTTATGAATCGATTGTGTTTTTCCAACGCAAGTGGAAAAAGCAAGTAGAGCAGTTAGTAAAAGACTATCCCATCGCCCTGACCAATCCAGACGAGACTTACTTGAATCAATTGCTGGCACTGCCTAAAGCTCTTACCGATGCCCAATCCAAGCTCAAAGCCGGACTACGCCTTGCCTAAACCAAAGCGAGAAAAAAAGCGAAAAAAGTTAGAGAGCCAATAGCTGGGCTCTAACTTTTTTGCCGCCCACTACTACAGGCAGTAGCAGGGTATTCGTCATACAAAAGTGGTCGTCATTCAAATAGGCCACGATAGCACTAATGGTAAATTAGAAACATGGGAGCCCTGGTTGAAAACCTCACAAAGAAGAAGGTGCTGTTCTGGAAGAACTTCCGCTCCCAAACGAAACTACATCCAAGACTTTGGCCAAGGCCCAAGGCCGCCAACTAACGATGCATATCGTGCTGGCCATTCTCATGTGGCTTTACCCTATCGTTTGGTTGAATCTATACGCACTTCTTCTTATGCTGACAAACAAGATAACTCTGCATTTCGGCCAGCCACTCTATATGCTCATTTCTGGAGACTTCTTAGTCCTACTCTGGGCCGTCACCTACCTGACTAGCTTTTTGCCATTCT
>CALRJJ020000748.1:0-3026 GCA_943367505.1 Flavobacterium psychrophilum
TCGGCGGCTGGAGCGATAAAACTGATTATCTCAACAGCACGGCACAAATATCGGCCCAGGCCAGAAAACTCTCTCTCGACCCAGCTACTATCGATCACTTAATTGCCACTTACGGCAAAGACGCCCTGAAAATTATCGAATTGGTAGAACAAAACCCCAGCTTAAGTGAGCGCATCTGTCCCGATTTCCCGCCAATAATGGCCGAAGTGCCTTACTGCCTCAACAATGAAATGGCTATTTCACTAGAAGACATTTTGTCAAGACGAATTCGCCTCGGCTTTGTGCACCAGGGTCAGTGCCTGGAGTCAGCACCCAAAGTAGCAAGGCTAATTCAAAGTCTCTCCTACTGGGATTCACAAAGAGCAGCAATAGAATTGAGCCAGTTCGAGAAAAGCTTATTAGCTCAGCTGGCTCCAGCATCACCTAGTATCGATCGAGTTAATTTAACGAGTTCAAATTGCCAGGCTTGAACAAAAAAATTGTAGTGATCGGCAAAGTACCAAATGACTTGGGCGACCGCCTCAGTAAACTTGGCACAGTCAGCTACTTAGAGCGCAACGTGGCTTTGAGCGAAGCTGAGATAATTGCCGCCGCCAGTGATGCCCAAATAATTTCCACTGAGCCACCAGATACGATTACAGCAAACATAATCAATGCTTGCCCAAAACTAATAATGATTGCCCAAAGAGCAGTGGGTTACGACAATATCAATCTTAAAGACTGCCAGAGTCGACCTATTCTTGTTACCAATACTCCCGGGGTGCTCGATAACGCCACGGCTGATTTAGCATTTGCCCTTTTACTCGCCACTGGTCGTCGCATTGTCGAAGCAGATCATTATGTAAGATCGGGCCAATGGCAAGGTTTTGAAAACGATTTGCTCTTAGGCACCGAGATGAACGGCCGCACCATCGGTATTATTGGCATGGGCCGCATCGGCTCAGCCATGGCCAGACGGGCTTACGGTTTCGGCATGAATATTATTTACTGTCGTCAGGCTGAGACAAATAGTCTGGCCCAAGACCAGAGCATAGAACTCGATCAAAAAGACCTGAAATGGCAAACTGATTTAGCAGCTAAAAGAGTTTCACTCAATACTCTTTTGCAGCAGTCAGACTTTATTTCATTGCACTGCCCCCATAACAAACTAACTGAAAAACTAATTGGCAAAGAACAATTTGCCCTGATGAAGAAGAGCGCCATTTTTATCAACACAGCTAGAGGCAAAATCGTTGATGAAGAAGCCTTAGTCAGTGCCATTGAAAGCAGGCAAATAAGAGGCGCCGGCCTCGACGTCTTCTATCACGAACCCAAAGTGAACGCCGTCTTACTTAAGGCACCCAATGTCGTCTTAGCTCCACATATAGGCTCTGCCTCAGAAGAAACTCGCTATGCCATGGCTGAACTATCAGTCAGGAGTATTGAACTGGCCTTAGCAGGCCAATTACCAGCAAACGCCTTAAACGGTGATTTGTTTGAGCGTTGGTTAGAACACTGAGTCTAAGGTCCTAAACTTTTTTCGACTTAGACTTATCCATTTGCTCATCATCAAACTCGGTAGTGTCTATAACCTTCTGTTTAACGGTGTTACGGGATGCTTGCCGATACTTATTGGCTAAGCGCGGGATGAATTTGGTTTTAGCATTGGCACCGCCGGCAGCCTTAACTGAACTTTCTACCTTCTTAGAGGTTGTCTTCTGCAGCGACTGTTCGGCTTGCGATTCAGTCACCATTATGAGGTAGCTCTCATATCGAGTGAGCGAAACTGGGCGCTCTTTTTCTTCTTGCTCTGCTTCCATAGAAGCGTCTTGCGGCTCTAATAGCGCATCTTCAGAGTAGTCTTCAGGGTCGTCTTCAGCTTGTTCCTCAGAGTCATTATCAAGTTCATCTTCAAGTTGGTCTTCGCCTTGCTCTTCATTATCAGCAGCATCTGATTCTGATTCAGAGTCTGCATCATCTTCTTCGTCATCTCCCAACAAATCGGAGAGCGAATCTAATACGGCACAACCGGCCTCAACCAAATGCAGGCAATCGGCAAAGCGGCACTGCAAGCCCAGTTCCTCAATTTCAGGAAACTGCTTAGCGACGTCTCTAGGCTCAGGATGCAAGAACTCAATTAAGTTGAAGCCTGGAGTATCGGCAATCCAAGAAACTTCGTCGGTTTCGCCGACGGGCTTTAGCTCATTTGATCCTTCTGGGGCATCGGAGAGATTTAAATTGAGTCGATAGAGTTCACTATAAGTAGTTGTGTGACGACCGACTCCAAAGTCATTTTCCATCAATCCGGTCTTCAAATTCAGTCCGGGGCAAAGTTTATTGAGCATGGTCGATTTGCCAACCCCTGACGGGCCCGCGAATACAGAGATTTTGCCAACTAGTAAAGAGGCCAGTTCAGAGAGACCCGCCGAAGTCTTAGCAGAAACAAATATAACGAAGTATCCAAGAGGTTCATAAATAGATCTTAAATGATCTAAGTCGTTTTTGGCCCCTAAATCGGCCTTATTGAAGCACAAAATAGGGCGCGAAGATGGCAGTGTGAGCTGGAAGTGGACAATATAGCGATCTGTCCAGAGGGGGTTCCATTGGGGCTGTTTGACAGCCTGTACAATGACTACCTGGTCTACATTGGCTAGTGTTGGTCTTGCGATAAGGCTGCGCCGCTCGAGTATCGTCGTAATGATGGCGCTCTTTTCGGTCAAATCGAGTTCGTCGAGTTCAACTCTGTCACCTGTGACGATTGCCACCCGTTCTTTCTTTAGGCGCCCTCTGGCCTGGCAGGTGAGCAAAATGTCGGTTGTAGTTCCCGTCTCCGTCTGATCAATTTGATCAGTGCCCAAACTGGTGACATGCACGAGATAACCTCCAGCATGACTTCTAAGAACGGTTCCAACAATCGACAAAACTTTCTCAAACTCCGATAAACGCAGACCAAGCCGCAGCTATCTAAACAAAACTATTACCTACATAAGGTAAGGATAGCTAAATAAGGAAAGAACGGCAACAATACAAAACTCTACTCAATAGGC
>CALRJJ020000749.1:0-3021 GCA_943367505.1 Flavobacterium psychrophilum
CGAGACTTGCAAGCATAGATGTGATTTTTGCTGGCTCCGTGCCACGTTCCTTCATTGCAGCGATTTCACCTACCTTGCGTAAGTAATAAACTTCAAAGCTTGGTTCGCCGCGATGCTGCTGTAGCACACTTTTAATCTTGTTGATAAACACTTGATTCTGCTCATCGATCGGGTCACTAGCTGCCGAGCGGCTAACTGCAGTGGCACGATCAGAGGCCCGGTTGGAGGATTGACCAGAGGTCTGACTAGAAGTCTTACTGGAAGAGATAACAGAGATTCCACGTCCTGAGCCCGTGCGGTTGGCCTGACGCACCAAGTCTTCTTGCTCGGCCAGCTTCTCACCTAATTTTTGTAATGACTCCTTCACGGCTGCCGACTGGCCACTTTTTGCCTGTGCCTCCAGTTGAGCGAACATTGCCTCAAAAGGTGCCACACCAGTTCCCTTACGCCTTAGAGAGTTGATTCTATCCATTAGAAGCAAACGCTGATCTTCGTAAGGGCCCGGTGAAACAGACAACTTTCGCTCTTCTGCCGACAACTTACTCTTAATTGCTTCATCATCGCCACCAACGGTGGTGACAGCGATAGTCGCTAGAAACTTTCTCGGGTCAATTGAACCATTGGCATAGGTTTTAATATCACCAGCTGTGACTTCGACACTTTTGCCGCTACTCGAATCTTCATCGCGAAAAAGTACTTGGACCGTGCCAATAGAATCGAATCTATCAAGCACAGACTTAGTAATCAAAACCGAATCGATTCGCAAGTCATCATCAGTGGCCTTGGGATGGCGTCGAGTGAGAATAGTCGCTTCACGACCAGAGATTACAGCATGCACCGGATAGTCTTTTTTTATAACTTGAGCCTTGCGCACAGCCTCTTCGACATTCTCACCAGTAGCATCTAGAGCAAAAGCCAGCTGGCATCCAAGAGTAGCCACAGAGATGGCAAACAGGGAGGCAAGAGAGATTTTTTTACTATCCATCAGGTCAGTCTCATTTCTATGACTATCTACATTTTAATCTCGTCAAAATTGTACTCTCTTGCCTCGCGGGCCCGAGTACCCGCTCTCAACTAAGGGATATTCCCATAAACGGAGCTATGTCATCCCTTAGTTAAGCTTGGTTACCACCGAGCGCCAAATTAGTGAGCGCTCTCAGGACCGCCTTTGTCTTTCCAGCCGCCGTGCTTATGTTCACCCATCGGCTTGTGATGGCCACCCATAGAACGACCATGGCCACGCATACCGCCGGCAGGACAGCCCATCCCTGCACCTGACATGCCATGACCCCAACCGCTCATACCAGGGCACTTCATCATTGCTAAGCGCAAATGCTTGCGTTGCTCTGGTGTATAGACCTTCATCGTCGCTATTTCGTTCTCGATCTTCATGTTAGCGAGATCCTGAACCGCCGCAGCCATCTGCTTCTTCAAATCATTGGCCTTAGAGCTATCAATATCAGCACTGGTCAAAACGTCCTTGAGATGGCGCTTCAGCGTCATAACTTCAAGCATCTTAGGTGCGAACTTATCCATAAAGTCGCCCCGCAGCTGATATAGCTTCTCGTACTGGTCATCAGTAACGGCCACGTCGCCCTTAAGAAAACGAGCACCCATGTCCATCATGCCGGCATCTGGCATGGCCTCCATCGAAGCACCGGCTGGCAATGCCATAGCAAAATTCATTGGCCCTGGGGCTGGCCCTTCTTCACCGGGTCCGCCAGGTGCTGGCATGGCCATGGGAGGAGGCATCTCCATTGAAGGACTGCCATCTTGGGCTTGCGCAGGAAGACTGCCAAGAGCCAGAGGCGCCACAAATGCAACGGCAATGCTGAGTAATCTGGATCTCTTTAGATTTAAAGTCATAACAACGCTCCGGTAACTATTAAATAGCGATACGAGACTATATACGTACCGAGCCAGCAAAAAGTTCAAAGATCGGAAAGAATTTTTCCGAGATTTTATATTAAGCTAGGCCGTTAAACTATAGATTCCCATTTTGCCCCAGGAAAAGTCATGAGAGCTTCAGAGAATGCTGTGCCCCCACTAGCCGTTGAGACACAGACCAAAGCAAGCAATTATCGCTGGGTAATTATAGGTTTTGGCTTTCTCATCACCCTCATAAACTACCTGGACCGCTCAGCCATGGCCTATGCCATCGGGCCGATCAAGGCTGAATTTGGTTTTAACAACGAGCAATTTGGCGCCATAGCCGCGGCCTTTGCCGTCGGATACGCCTTAATGACTCTGGGTGGCGGAATACTGGTCGACAAATGGGGTGCTCGCAGCGTATGGTCAGGAGCGGCCGTCTTGTGGTCAGCCTGCACGGCCTTGATGGGTATCTGTTCTAGCTATCCAATTTTCTTCACAGTGAGAGTCATGCTGGGAATTACCGAGGGACCTCACTTCCCCGCCCTGACAAGAGTTGTGGCCGATTGGCTGCCCTCGACCGAACGGGCCCGGTCAACTGCTATGGGGCTTTGCGCTGTGCCGATGGCCGGCGTCATCGGCGCCCCACTAATCACCAGCTTAATTGCCAGCTTTGGCTGGAAGGCCATGTTTGCCATTCTCGGCAGCGCTGGCATAGTCTGGGCCGTAATCTGGTGGTTCATTTACCGCGACTATCCAGAACATTCAAAATTCGTCAACGACGCTGAGCTAAAAATCATTCGCGAAGGCCAACCGCTTAACCGTGAGCGCAAAATGGCTGAAATGAAAGCTCACGATATCTCGCTTGGCAAAACCACCTGGAAATTTCTCTTCACCAATCCATCGCTGATTGCCAATAACTTTGCCTTCTTTGGCTTTGGTTATTTGCTCTTCTTCTCAGTAACCTGGCTGCCCGGTTACATGGAGCAGACTTATCACCTTCACTTGAAACACGTGGGCGAGCTTCTTGTTGCCCCCTGGCTCACTGCCGCCGTAATGCTTTTTTCTGCTGGATTTCTCTCGGACTATCTCTGGAAGAAAACAGGCAGTATGCGGGTTGCTCGCAGTCATATGATGTGGGTCTGTCAGCTA
>CALRJJ020000750.1:0-3003 GCA_943367505.1 Flavobacterium psychrophilum
CACTCTATCGCGCTCTGCAATTAGTCTTGAAATACTTTGCCGAGGATGATCGAGGTAAAAGCAACCTGCTGGTGCGCTATCAGTGCACGAACGGCACAATTCGACTTGGCCTCGGAGTGGAGAGCAAAGACTATTCAGTAGCAAAGACATTACTGCACTCGATGCCGGAGCCGGAGCTTGACGCCTTCTTTACCTGGTGCAGCCTGGCTGGAGCCGAACTACAATTTACAACTTGGAGCAAACAAGAAGCAAGTCGCTTCCTCGTTCTCTCTGCTCATAATTTCAAATCAGCTACTCACAGTGCACCAATCGAGCACATTGAGCGGAGTAATCAAATTGACAATCTCAGCCGCATCAGGCTGCAAGAACTCGAACAAATTATGGCAACAGCACAGAGCGAATGGATTGATCTCTTAGAGAAAAATTCAAATTTCTGGGAGCCTTTGACAATTGCCCTTGAGCGCAAAAGACTCTTATCTGAAATCGAACGAGCAGTATCGCCGGGCTTTAGAAAAGTAGAGTCTCTGACTGAGAACCTATCCAACAGCACCCGCAGCAAAGCAGTTAAAGCGAGTCTAAACACTGCCAAGCAATTGGTTGATGCAGTCGTAAGCGAAACCTATCCGCGACAGTTGGACAATCTCAACCTTATCTCGATGATCAAGCTACTCATCAACAAATTCCACAGAACGACTCTAATAAAGCCAAACTTGATAGCTGGAAAGAGTTCAGCCAATATCAAGCTTGATACCAGTATGAAATTGGTTGTGCACCGCATTGTTCAAGAAGCACTCAATAACATAGAAAAGCATGCGGAAGCAAAAAATATTACAGTACTGCTCGAACCAGAAAGAGAGCACTTAGTCATCTGCATAGAAGATGATGGAGTGGGCTTCAATGAAGAGCAGAATCACACGCATCGCGGCTTAAAGAATATCAAAGAGCGGGCCAAAGCAATGGCTGGCACCGCCACCTGGCAGAAGTCTATCTCATATCAAAGCGGAACGCTCTTAACTATCAAACTGCCAAATTTATAAGTGTTCTGCCGCATAACAATTCTAATTAGGGTGATCACTAAGTGCTAATTGAGCATCCCATGATTACGGCCTGCTGCGATGTTTGGCAAGATACCAATAGCAGAGGCCGTTTACAGATGGGTATGACTATGTCTATTATCAATTTACAGACTAAAGAAATAAATATCAAGGTTGTTTACTATGGTACTGGCCTTGGCGGCAAAACAACCAACCTCAAATATATCTATAGCCAGGTCTCGCCTATTAGCAGAGGCGATCTAATCAGCCTGGCCACTGAAACAGAGCGCACCCTGTTTTTTGACTTTATGCCTCTAAACTTGGGCAAAGTACGTGATTTCTCCGTAAGACTATCACTATATACGGTGCCCGGCCAAGTCGAATATAACGCTAGTCGAAAGCTAATTCTCAATGGAGTCGATGGCATAATTTTTGTGGCCGACTCAGACGTTATGAAAGAGCAGGAAAATATTGAATCGCAGGAAAACATGCTAGAAAATCTCGCCGCTTACGGCTTGACCATAGACAAAATGCCATTGGTGCTGCAATACAACAAAAGAGATTTATCGACAGCAATGGCAATTGAGCGAATGGAAAAGAAATGTAATGTCTTTGACGTACCAAGCTTCGAAGCCGTGGCTTCTCAAGGTAGTGGCGTATTCTCCACCTTAAAAGCGGTCTGCCGCCAAGTTTTGAACCGACTACAATAATGACAGTAAGATCAATAACACAATTGGCCGAAAGGTCGAAAACAGGTGCTAGAAATGACCATTGTCATTGCCGATGACCAGGAACGCGAAAGGCTCTGGCTAAAAGAATTACTGAAGACAAGCCTCGGCCCAGACACCAATGTTCTTGAGGCCAGCAATGGTCAAGAAGCCATCGACTTAGTCAATCTAAGAAATCCCGGCTTGGTATTTCTCGACATAGAAATGCCAGTCATGTCAGGCATCAAAGCGGCCGAGAGCATAATGAACAGTCACCCAAAGACTGCAGTGATTATGCTCTCAAATCACTCTGACGAAGTCTTTGTGCGCAAGTTATGGAAACTTGCACCAGCAGATGGTGCCTTTGGTTATGTGCTTAAAGACTCGACAGACCAGCAAGTGATTGATGCGGCAAACGCAGTTCTAGGCGGAGACTGCTGGATACATCCTCGCATCCAGCGCATTATACGCCGCAGCGAAAGCAGTGCTACTGCCCTTACCGAATCAGAATTTGAGGTGCTGGGCGGCATCGCCATGGGTTTCACTGACAAAGCTATAGGACGAAGGCTTTACATCACAGACAAAGCTGTACAAGCTAGGCTGAAGTGCTTATACGGCAAACTTGGTATCGCCCTCAAAGGTGCCACAGAAGAAGATGAATACAATCACCGCTGCCGCGCTCTAAATATAGCCTTTCGCCGGGGCTTAATTAACCGCAGCGAGTTAGAGCAATGGGAAGAATCGATAAATTAGTACAAATCGCACGAGCTTTTAGAATGAACAGCTCCCGTCCAGACATGCTCGGCCTTTGTTGAAGAATCGCTCTTGATCTCAAGCTTGGCAGAAATGCTTGCCCTTGGATTCTCCCGACAAAAATCAACGACCTTATTCCAAGACCAAGTACGGTCCTCTAAATTAATCTCTCGCACAGACATATCACCAGGCAGCAGCTTTAGTGGCATCGGGAAGTTACGCTTCCAGTTCACTTCCTCTCGATTTACAGATAGTATTTTCTCACCAGCTTTAACTTCAAAAGAAATATTGGACCAGCCCCAAGAGCAATCTTCAGCCCAAATATTCAAGGCAGTCTTTGTCTTATTCTGAATTACGACAAAACACTTCTTCTCTGTTAGACCTATCTTTGCAGGCTGCACAGCACCGCACAACGTGATGGTAGGCGAATCGACCGTTGTTGAAGTATTTCGAGCCGCTGGAGACGCAAGGGCCGGAATACTTGCAGCGGCCCAAACTAGTGCAGATAT
>CALRJJ020000751.1:0-3002 GCA_943367505.1 Flavobacterium psychrophilum
TTCTTGCTCTATGGCATGTATGCAGCATGCAGGAATGTAGACGAGCTGATGAAGGGCAAATGAAAACCAATTAGTCAGGTCTTCCCAGTAGTAAGAATGCGATTCGTTCATGACTTCTTGGCCTCGGCCGTTTCTACCGTTCGCAAGTCGTGGTTAGTGGTTTTCTGCAGCTCGAGGTACCAGGAGAAATGCACCTGTTGGCGTTTGTGGTCTCTTATGGCAATTGTCGAGCAATCCAAGCTATCCATAATTGGCAGAGCTTTCGAGCCGAATTTTTGCTCTTCGCTACTTCCTTCTCCTTGTGCACCTAGTACCACTAGATCGGCGTCCCAGGCAGAAGCGAGTTCTAAAATTGCCCCTGATACAGAATCTGACTGCAGTACAAATACTTCAAGCTTGCAGCGAGGCTGCTTTTTCGCTATTTGTCTACCAACTACGCGGAGTCTATTTTCCAAGGTCCTCTGATATTGCTGTTCTGAAATGTAGCCTTTTGACCCAGAGAGAAACGACACCCCCGGTTCTCTCTGGGATGCTTCAGTAACATTCAGCAGTCGAATCTCAGTATTGTCGAACCAGTGGTTGTCTGCTACCCATTGAACGGCCTTGTCGGCTTGCTCTGAGAAATCAGTGGCTACGATGATGCGACGTGGCGATTGGTTGGCGAGCTGTCTTATTTCTTCTGTGTCGCTGCCACCACCTATCCGACCTATCTTTCTCCGCTTGCTAAAACGTACCGCTTCAACTGTACATGGCGCGTTCATAAGTACTTTTGAGGCAATACTACCAAGGGTTTTGCGGTCGATAATGTTGAAGTCATGGGAGCCGATTAAGATATAGTCGGCTTTCCAGCTGCTTGCCACTTCACAGATCTTTTCAGCGATTCTGCCACATTCTAAGTCAGTAATAGTATCGGGAAAAACCGTTGCAAATGAGTCTTTGAGCTGATTAAGCCATTTGCGCATGGCACGGCGATGTTCATTTTGTTCAGCCAATAACGCATCGCGGTGAATGGTTTTAGCCTCAAGGCTTTCTCCACTGAGACTCTCAATTACTGTTGTGAGCATGAATTGCGTGTCGTGCGGCCATTGACGCGCCATAGCAGCTTCTAGGGCGTAGAGAGCAGAGTCTTGTGAATTTATTGGTATTAGTACTCTGAAGCCGTGTGATTTCTCTGTTGTGCCAGTAGTGAAATTCGAAGGGTTTTTCTCTGCTTCCGGTTCTGGCTTAGTTTCTGAGACATCACCACTGGTTTCACTCACGGAAGTCGACTCTTCTAAGATTTCTTCCTGTGGTTCGACGGCTCGAGCAATTATCCCAAGCAAGTCAAATTTGGATTTTGTCTTCTTCCGTTTCAATCAAAGCCCCCAAATTTGATAGCTTTTCGCCAAAGTTAGGCATTCAATGGTTTGTGGTAAGCTTTCAAATTTTGATCACAATCTCTCCATTAACCAGCAGGCCATTTGTTCAGTCTACTAGGTCTGGCTTTTGTGGTAATCACCTATTTGGGTGACTAGTCGTGATTAATTGCTACTGAAGGCGCTGTGCTTGAGTGAGGGTGTGTGCGGTTTTGAACATATGATATTGCACCGACTGATAAAATGTTGGCGAGGGTTTTTACCAGACGTTTTCACGTATTTCTTGCCGCCTGACTGCTTGTATCGTGAAATTACTGAAAGAGTAGTGACTACATCTCAGGCAAGTAGCTCGATGATTTCGCCAGTCGCTATGTTGGCTCGCATTTCACCAGCTTGTTCCATTTCGCTAGAGCACCGCCGCCGATACCGTTGACGAAATTCTCAGGCTTAATGGCGCGATCACGATTAGTCTTAAGAAATACGCTGGAGGTGGTCTAGAGTCTTCCTTGCTACTGCTGGCGTTAGTATTATTATTACTACTGCTTCTACTTCTACTATTACTACTTCTTCTTCTTCAATTTCTCTTTCTATGCGGGCAACTACATCTCGTACTTTCAAATTGGCAATCAGAATTTTTTCTACAAGTTGTTTTTTTTTGAGCTGAAGTCTCCGACTGGCCGTAGCGCAGAATTCGAGGTCATTTGACTGCGGTCTTTCCAGTTTTGGTTTATTTGACAAAATTGCCCCAGATCTGGCTTCTGCTAATCAGGGGGCAGCCAATTTAGGAGCAGCTGATTTAGGAGCAGCTGATTTAGGAGCCGCTAATTTAGGAGCCGCTGATTTAGGAGCCGCTAATTTAGGAGCCGCTGATTTAGGAGCCGCTAATTTAGGAGCCGCTAATTTAGGAGCCGCTGATTTAGGAGCCGCTGATTTAGGAGCCGCAGCAATCTGTTTTTGTTGTGGCCTTTATTGTGCTGGTTTCCAGTGATTGCTCTGGACCCTCGGCATCATTGCTGTGTCTGAGAAGCTGCCATAGCTCTTCCATCACTCTGGCTGAGTCATTGTTTTGTACAGCCTCGACCACACAAGTATTGAGATGGTCTTTGAGCATGATTTCAGCACTTTTATCCAATGCCGACTGCACCGCTTTCAGCTGGTTGAGGATGTCAATACAGTATTTCTGCTCATCGACCATCTTGTAAACTGCGTTAAGATGCCCAATGGCTTTGGATAGCCGTGCTTTGAGTTTGTCGCGTGATTCGTTTGTGATTGCCATTGTTAGAGTGTATCTCAATGCAGTGTTTGCACTAGCTATGCGAGTCTTACATCTAGCTAAGATTAAGACGTTAAGCGAGAGCTTAACGCAGTGCTGGTTGCCAATAGGTTTTGCGGTTGGCGCTGGTATGGCTTATGGGGTTTTCGGTTAAGCCATGTTGCAAGGTTCTGTAAATGAGAGGGGCTTAGTCAGCGCCGCTCTCGGTAAACACTTATTGATAGACCATTAGGAAGTTCTCTTTCAATCTCCCCCCAATCAGGTCTCAAACTTTCTCTAATTAACTAGCAAAGCCAAACTATAAGAAGCAGCAGGCCGCCGTGACAGCATCTTTTAGATGTTTAGGAGACAACGGTAGCTAGGTATACCTGAAG
>CALRJJ020000752.1:0-2500 GCA_943367505.1 Flavobacterium psychrophilum
ACATCCTGCGCTATGGCCGCCGCCGGAGCAGTAGCCATGCTCGGAGGCAGCGCCGACCAAATTGAGCAGGCGGCTGAAATAGGCATAGAACACCATCTCGGTATGACCTGTGACCCAATTAAGGGCCTGGTGCAGGTACCTTGCATCGAACGCAACGCCATGGGAGCAGTCAAAGCACTCAATGCAGCCGAGCTTGCCCTGGCCTGCGACGGCACCCATCTGATCAGCCTTGACCGCTCTCTTGAAGTGATGAAGCAGACCGGCCTTGATATGAACCAAAAATACAAAGAAACCGCTACAGGCGGCCTTGCCCTGGGTTAACCGTTACTTGAGAGGCAAAAGCCAGAAGCTGGCTTAGATTAACTCTGAAGGGAAGATTAAAAACCTCTTGACAATCCCGGGGATTAGGCTTAGTCTGGCATAGCCGAGGATTATGCCTAAAAGTACCTAACTAATAGATTAATTCGCTCTATTTAGAGTCAACGGCCCCTCATGCTTCGCATGCCTTTCTTTTCCAGGAATCCCAGCCATGAACCCAGAGTTACCACATAACCAATACTGCGATGATCCCGCACTTGAACTTAGCTTTCAAGAAGTCGAACTCGGCTCCAAAATTGAAGGAGAGCTGCGCACCACCTTTCACGTCTATAAGAGCGAAAGACAGATCGGCTACTACCTAGAGAAGGTCTACACCAGCGAAGACAAGCTCGTAAAAATGGTGAAGCGTTCAGCCGATGGCCGCTCAGAAACACGGTTTCACCCAGATACCGGCGACATAGACAGTATCTTTGAATCGTATACACTGCCAGACGGCAATATACTAACCAAAGATAAGCGCTACCTGAGCGAAGATCAGGCCATCGAGTCTGTGCTCGTGATGAATCCCAAAGGCATTCTCGTTCGCACTGTCGTGCGTGAAACCCAGGGACAGGTCAATTCTTTTCAGGGCCAGACTGAGTTTGGGCCAGACGGAAAAGCACTCTTTTCAGTCAACCATTGGTTTGATGCCAAAACAGGCAAAATGAATCATCGCGAGCAAATTCAATGGCTGACTGATGGCCAGCGCGGTGTAACAGAGCACTTCCACTTTTCCGAAGAAGGTGCCTTGTTGAAGTATTTCAAGCGTCTCTATCATCCACCAACCGATAGATTCTTGGAAGAGACTCATATCTACGACCGAATTTCGCAGTTGATGGTGCGCAAAGAGACCAAGACGAGCGGCCGTCTAGAAGAGCAAATATCTGTTGAAGTCATTACCTTTGATCAAGCTGGCAACGCCATCAAAAAACAAAACAACATTCTAGACAAAGCCGCTCTCTAAGCCTACTGATTGGTTTCGTTTGATGTCTTCTGCTCTTCTTTTAGCAGTGAGGCAACTTTGCTGCGCAACAACTCTAACTCTGAGCCAGCGACGATATTAGCGCCGACTTTTTCAGGGCTGCTTGATTGCGGCAAACTACGCAAAATTCCCTCGATGCGATCACGCTCAGCACTGGCTTCGCCCTGGGCATTCTTGAGCTTAGCAATCATCTTGTTTAGCTCTTGTACGCGCGCAGCTACATCAACTGGCTTCCATGAATAATCAGCGATCATCATATCGAGCTTGCCCTGACCTTCTTTCAAAATAGCCAGACGCTCGACCTTGTTTTCAGCACGCAAAGCTTGCGAAACAAGATTGAGAATAGCGACAACATCGGCTTCGGCGATGCGGTGAGTGAAGAAAGCAAGATCGGCGCGACGAACGATGGTGAGAATCTGCTCGCGGCCTTGATCTGTATCACCGTCTTTACGCAACAAGCGTGCAAGCCAGTCTTGCAAGAATCTGATGTCGCTGGCCATGAAACGAACTTCTTCATGACGCAACTCTTTTTCGAAAGGATCGACTCCAGGATTTGGACCTGGATAGCTCTTATTGATTGCCTTCACAAGCTCAAGTTCTTGCTGCAAGCGGGTTGCATCAGTATGGCCAAGATTGCCATTCTTTATGCCACCATCAATTAGTCGCTGCACTTCTGAAATTGCATAGTCAATTTCTTCTTGGCTTGGTTGGATCTTACCGGCTTCATAATGAGTGGCCAACAGTCTCTTCTGCAATTGAGCCTTAACTTCTGGAGTGGCGACTTTGCTATGAGCGCGATCTTTCAAGACTGAATAGAGCTCATTCTTTGCTCGCAACAATAGCTCTGGCTCAACAATGTAGCTCTTATAAGTGTTGAGTTGACGGGCGCAAACAGCGTTGCGTGCCATATACAAATCACTACGCAAAATCAAATCATCAATACTTTCAATGCTCATCCCCTGACGGGCAAGAGCGCGGGTCAGTCTCTCTTGAACACTAGAAAGGTCGAGGGCTAAAACATTGAACTGCCAGAAATCTAGACGATGACCATTGGCAGTGAATTGTTTTTGTAGACGCTTCATGCCATCAATGCGATCACGATAAAACTTGGCGTCGGCAACAGTAAGAGTTTTGTCTTTGACGAGCTTATCGATATCAGCT